>RFPM01000023.1 GCA_009926125.1 Flavobacteriales bacterium
TATACTGGCTTGAGAATTGGAGTTTCAACAGCAAAAGGCTTGTGTTTTGGTTTGCAAATCCCTCTCATACAAGTACCAACACTTGCTTCTTTAATGCAAATTTTTAGTAGTGAAGTGCCACTACATAATTTACTCGCCGCGCTAGACGCAAGAAGAATGGAAGTTTATAGTTTAATGCAAGCGCCAGATGGAAAGATTTTGAAATCTCTGAGTGCAGATTGTGTAGATGAAAATTCCTATTCCGAATTTGATCCATTTGTTTGTTTTGGAGATGCTACATTTAAGCTCAAGGAATTGTGGGCAAATAGAGCTATTATTTTTAAAGACGACATTTATTGTTCAGCTAAGGGGCAGGTAGAAATTGCCTACAGTAAATTTAAAGCGCAGGAATTTGAAGATATTGGAAATTTTGTGCCACTCTACCTCAAGGAATTTCAAACAAATTTGTAAAATTTTACTTATTTTATTTTTAAAAAAATAAAATTACCAGCGAAATTGATTGTTTTATTTGAGACATTGTTACCTTTGCAGAAAGTCGAATGAAATGACTGAAGAAATTCAAAAAATTATAGACCAAATACATAGCAAAAGCAAAGCTTTACATAAAGTTGTGCTTGAAGAACGCGACAAAAATGGTCATTTGAATTCAGAAATTGAACGTTTAAATAAGTTGCTAAGTGAGAAAAACGAAGAGGTTTTTTCGCTATCAAAAAATTTAGATTCTGTTCAATTAGCATTGAGTTTGGCTGAAAATAAAGTTATTGAAAATCCTGTTCAAACTATTGGAAAAAATGAGCAGGAAATAGATGAATTAGTAAAAGAAATTGAATTCTGTATAGAACAGCTTAAGCAATAAAAAATGGGTGTAATTTCATTAAAAGTTGTAATTGCCGGTAGAACATATCCTTTAAATGTTTCTGAAGAGGAGCAAGGAAAAGTATTGAAAGCTGCCGAGGATATCAACAAGGCCTTCGACTTATTGCGAACAAATTATGCTGTGAAAGATCCTCAAGATTTGTTGGCCATGTCAGCCCTACAATTGCTCTCCAAGAACCAAAGTATTGCAAAGACAGAAACCGTTACACTTCCTGCAGATTATACTTCCATAGAAAATGCATTGGCACAACTTGCTAATGACTTAGAGGAACTCAATTAACTTTAAATAGCTCATCTTCTTTTCACTAACTATTTATTCATTTATAAAAATAAGTAGTATGGAAATCGTATTAATATTATTGGGTTTGATTGGGGGCGGGGCTGCTACATTTTTTATCCAAAAAACAGCGCTAAAAGCTCAGACAGCTAAAGTTTTAAAGAATGCTGAAATCGAAGCAGAGAACATCCGCAAGGAACGTGCACTGCAGGCCAAGGAAACTTTTCTGAAGCAGAAGGAAGAACATGAAATTTTCATTAAGGACCGAGAAAGAAAATTGCAGTCGAATGAAGACAGGGCTCGTTCTAAAGAAAAAAATATCGACCAAAAATTAGAGGAATTTGAACGAAAAGAACAGGAAATTGAAAAGTTAAAATCTACCTACGAATCTAAATTTGAGATTTTAGAACTTCGCATGCAAGATGCCGATAAAACACAGCAAAAACGTGTTGAGGAACTTTCTAAGATTAGTAATATGTCTGCTGAAGATGCAAAGAAAATGTTAATGGAGGCATTGACAGATGAGGCGCGAACAGGTGCAATGGCAACTATAAAAGAAATTACGGAAGAAGCAAAATTAAATGCTAATAGAGAGGCACGAAAGATTGTAATTCAATCTATTCAGCGTGTGGCAACTGAACAAGCTATTGAAAATTCAGTAACTGTTTTTAACATCGAATCCGATGAGGTAAAAGGTAGAATTATTGGTCGCGAAGGAAGAAATATTCGGGCAATTGAGGCTGCAACAGGAGTTGAAATAATAGTTGACGATACGCCAGAAGCAATTATTTTATCGTGCTTTGATCCTGTTAGAAGAGAAATTGCACGTTTGGCGCTTCACCAGCTAGTTTCTGATGGTCGAATTCATCCTGCTAGAATTGAGGAGGTTGTTGCAAAAACCCGAAAACAATTAGATGAGGAAATTGCTGAAACTGGACGTAGAACCTGTATTGACTTAGAAATTCATGGCTTACACCCAGAATTAATGCGGATGATTGGAAGAATGAAATACCGTTCTTCTTATGGACAAAATCTTTTGCAGCACTCGCGTGAGGTTGCAAATTTATGTGCAATTATGGCGGCAGAACTTGGACTAAATGTTAAACTAGCAAAGCGAGCTGGTCTTTTACACGATATTGGAAAAGTTCCTGACGAAGAACCAGAATTACCACATGCTATTCTTGGAATGAAAGTAGCAGAAAAATTCGGGGAAAAAGGCGAAGTTTTAAATGCCATTGGTGCTCACCACGATGAAATTGAAATGACCACACTTATTTCTCCAATTGTTCAAGTGTGTGATGCAATTTCTGGTGCACGACCAGGAGCAAGAAGAGAAGTTGTTGAAGCTTATATCAAGCGAATAAAGGATTTAGAAAGTCTTGCTTTGTCTTATGATGGAGTTACGAGTGCTTATGCAATTCAGGCGGGAAGAGAATTAAGGGTTCTTGTTGAGGCAGAAAAAGTTACAGATCAGCGTTCTGAGGAACTTTCTTTTACGATTTCACAGCGAATTCAAACTGAAATGACCTATCCAGGACAGGTGAAAGTAACGGTTATCCGCGAAAAAAGATCGATAAGTATTGCCAAATAGAACAAAGATTTTCTATGTTTTTTATTGCTGTAGAAGGATGAATAAAATTGTAAAGCCTTTTAAATACTATTCTGCGATACAAGTTAATGCCTCAAAAAGTTACGCCCAACGTGCGCTGATTCTTAGTGCTTTTTCTCTTGGAGAATCTCATTTAAAAAACATTGACGATTCAGCGGATGTATTAGCAGTTCTTGAGTGTATTAAAGAATTGGGCGCTGAAGTAAAGCAAGTTGCACCTAAAGAATTTCAAGTAATACCGGCTAAGAGGGAATTGAAAGAAAATCTTATTTTGAATGTCGGCGAATCAGGGCTTGCTTTGCACTTACTTGTTTTTATTGCCACTCAATTTTGCCTGGATTTTGAAGTAATTGGAACAGGAACTTTGCTCAAGCGCTCCCAAAAGAAGCTTATCGATTTACTAGAAGAGCTTGGCCTAAATGTTACTCATACTAATTTTCACCTACCACTTAGAATTCGTGGTATATTGAATCCTTCAAATGTTGTATTTGATGCCTCAGAAAGTTCTCAAGAGGTAAGTGGCATGCTGATGACTTTTCCTCTTTTAAATAATCCCTCTTCATTGAAAATCATTTCTCCTGTAAGTCAACCTTATATTGAAATGACGCTTGATAGTATGGCGAATTTCGGCATTCAATTGGAGAAAAAAAATGCTGAATTCTATTTTCCCGGAAAGCAACATTATACCGGTAATACATATGAAATTGAAGGAGATTGGAGTGGTGCTGCTACCCACATTGTTGGTGCAGTAATTTCTGGAAAACTTCAATTATCAGGATTAAATCCCACTTCTAAGCAAGCTGACAGAGCGATTTTAGAAGTTTTAAAGTCTGCTGGTTGTGATTTTTATTTTGAAGATTCCATTCTTTATCTAAATAATAATCAAAAGATAAAACCTTTTTCATTTGACATTCTAAACTGCCCAGATTTATTTCCTGTTCTTGCTATTCTAGCTTGTGCAGCAAATGGATGTTCAAAGATTTCGGGTATTCACCGATTGCTAAATAAAGAATCTAATCGTTTGACCTCAGTTCAAGAAATGCTTTTGCGCTTTGGTGTTGAAAGTAGTGTTGAAAATGATACAATTTTTATTCATGGAACAGGAAAAGTAAAAGCTACAGAAATATTCTCATACAATGACCATAGAATTGTTATGGGTGCAGCAATTGCAGCAACAATTTCTGATGGGCCAATATGCATTCAAAACCCTGAAGCCATTCAGAAATCCTACCCAACATTTTTTGAGGTGCTTTTAGCGTGATACAACTTTTTCTTTCATCTCGATGTATGAAAAGAAATCTAAATCGATGTATTTTAAGCGATTAACGATGCCATCTCGCTTCTCTTTCGGCAAGTTTTTTTCTTTTAAAAGTAGCGAATAATAATAGCAAATTTTACTAGTGTCCCTGGGTTCAATAAGTACATCGTAGGTGCTCGCCATGCTCTCTAAAATAAAGTCCCTGTTTTTGTAATTAGGGAAATTAAGCAATAAAGTGTCACCATATTCAAGTGCTTTCTCTTCCGCATTTAATTCTGAAAATTTCATATGTAGTTTAAACAAACAATCTGCTGCGTATTCGTCTTTTGGGAATGCAGTATAATAAGCTGTTAAACGATTAATTAATTCAATACTCGTCAGGTTTGGAATAGGTTCACTTGATTTTTTTTGCAGCGCTGAGATTGAATCTTCCATTTCTGTTATCTTAGTTTTTAGCGCTTCACGGCTTTTCTCATCAACTTTAGGGTTGTTTCCGCAACTGTACAAAAGCAAACTAACACAACTTAATACTATTGTAATTTTTCTCATAGTAATTTTGATTTTTTAGTTTCTGGGAAACGCATCTTATAATCTATTTCAATGTTTCCACTTGTTATATTTTGTAGTCTTTTTGTAAGCATTTTTCTTTTTAAAGGTGGAAGATGATCTGTAAATAAGACTCCTTCGATATGGTCGTATTCGTGTTGAATAATTCTTGCGGCATAGCCATCGTAGTGCTCTTCGTGAAACTCCCAATTTTCATCGTAGTAGCTTATTAGTAGCTTTTCATGCCGAATAACATTTTCCCGGATTTTAGGAATAGACAAGCAACCTTCTTGAAAAGCCCATTTTTCTCCACTTTCCTCTTCGATAATTGGATTTATAAAGACTTTCTTAAAATTTTCAATACCAATTGCTTTTGGATCAAGTTCTTCGCCTTCTTCATTTGCAAAAGGTGAACCATCAATAATAAAAAGACGGATGCTTTTTCCGATTTGTGGGGCTGCTAATCCAACTCCTTTTGCTTTATACATCGTTTCGAACATATCAGCAATTAAGGTTTTTAAATTCGGGTCATTTTCTGCAAGCTCCTCCGTTTCTTTTTTTAAAACGGGATCACCATAAGCTACAATTGGTAATATCATTCAATCAAATTATTCTACAAAAATAAGAATTTGTTTTTTTAGCTAAGCGCAAACTATGGTTTTATTAATTATTTTTCAGTTGATTTTAAAAATTCCTGAAGAATTATTGCAGCGCTTATTTTATCAACTAATCCTTTGTTTTTATGTTGTTTCTTTTTCCCAATTTGATGAATAGCTTCCATTGCCTGAGAAGAGGTATATCGTTCATCTTGAAGATAGATTGGAATTGTAGGAAATTGTTTTTCAAGGGCTTCCTTCAACAATCTTACATTTTCACTGATATGTGTATCTGATCCATCCAAACGAAGAGGATATCCAAGAACAAGCGCTTCAATTTTTAATTTTGGTATTGTTTCGATTAAATAGCTCATAAGTTGAATAGAAGCAACAAAAGTATGAGGTACCGCAAGTATTCCTAAATCATCAGTAATGGCAATTCCTGTTCTTTTTAACCCAAAATCAATTCCTAATATTTTTGGCATTTTCAAAGATAATTAGAATTTATGTTTTTGAACTAAAGTACTAGTAATGTTTATTTTAAAAACTTTTTAGTGTAAAATAGTTTCCATTAAGACTTTTTGCCTATCTTCGCGCCGTGGAAGAGAAAAAAATAGAGATTTTAACACGTGCATCTGGTGTCATTTTAAGACACGGCGTGCGAAGTGTTACCATGGACGACATCACATCGGAATTAGGGATTTCTAAGAAAACACTTTATCAGTATTTTACAGATAAAGATTCTTTAATTAACGCAATCATCGATTTAAAGTTGGGAAACGATAGAGCAATTTGTCTTTCTAGCATTGAAAATGCAGAAAATGCTATAGATGCTTTATTCTTAATTAGCAAGTCTATTTGTGAAAATGTAGCAGCTGTAAACCCCACAGTTTTTTATGATTTACGAAAACATTATCCAGTTGCTTGGCAGAAAGTGTGTGCCCACAAAATGACTTTCGTTTACGATATGATTTTGAACAATATCCAAAGAGGAATTAAGGAAGGAATTTACCGTGAAAACATGAATCCAGAAGTAGTTGCACGTTTGTTTGTTGCTTATGGCGATGTGATCATGTCTGGTGAGATTTTTCCATGGCCTGAATTTCATTACGACCAAGTATATTTTGAAACCACGAGCTTTCACATCTACGGAATGTCAAATAAAAAAGGAATTGAGTATTTAAATAAAAGAGAATTAAATGAATAAGTTGCTATGTTTTTTGTTGTTGTGTTCAACAACAATTTTTGGTCAGAATAACACGTCCTATAGTTTATTAGAAGCACAAGATTTTGCATTAAAGAATCACTTAAGTATAAAAAATAGTGCTCTTGCAATTGAGAAGTCTGAAGAACTAAAAAAAGAATACCTGGCAATTGGTTTGCCACAAGTATCAGCAAATAGTGGATTTAATAATTTCCTTAACTTACCCGTTCAAGTAGTTTCTGCTAAGTTTATAAATCCAAATGCTAATGAAGGTGAGGTAGTTAGTTTTAAAGGTGGAACAGATTATAGTCTTTTAGGTAATGTTCAGGTAAACCAACTTTTATTCAATGGTTCCTATTTTGTTGCCTTATCTGCCTCAAGGGTGCTAATAGAAATGCAAAAAACCTTAGATCTTCAAACAAAGGAGGATGTTGTATTTAATGTTAGTCAAGCATATCACCTTGCTGCTGTAGCAAAAGAAAATTTGATTTTTGTTGATTCAATGCTTTTATTGTCCGAAAAATTACTTGAAAAACAAAAAAGTTTTTTTGAAGTAGGAGTAATCACACAAGAAGAAGTAGACCAAATGAACTACGCTGTATTATCCGCTAAGAATGCGCATGAATCATCAAAACTTCAATACAATAATGCGCTAGCAATACTAAAGTTGGCAATGTTTTTGCCTTTAGACCAAGAGATTAGTTTGACGGAAACAACATCCGATTTACTAAAAAAATCTTTGTTAGTAGAAGGAGGTTTTATTTCAGATAATTTCAATTTTAAGATATTAGAAAAGCAAATTTTATTAGATAAGTTAGATTTAAAGAATAAAAAAATGGCGTTTTTCCCTATTCTAAAAGCTCAATTTCAGCATTCTTATGTTGCCTATCGAAATGAACTAAATTTCTTTGCAAATCAATCTTGGTATCCTCAAACATCTTGGGGGATTCAATTTAGCATTCCAATTTATTCAAGTGGATCTGGTCGTGCGATTATTTCGCAGTCAAAAATAAAGTTAATGCAAGATGAAAATACTCTCAAAATAACAGAACAAGCTCTAAAAATGCAAGAGATTCAAGCCTCTAACAATTTTATAGGCTCTAAACAGAAGCTTGCCCTACAAAAAGAGAATATTGAACTTGCCGGAAAAATCTATGCAAACACATTGCTAAAAGAAAAAATTGGAAAGGAGAGTAGTATTGTTGTTACCCAGAAATACAACCAATTAATGATTGCCCAATCTCAATATATTGGTTCTATGGTAGAACTTTTTCAATCAAAAATAACACTAGATAAATTATACAATCAAATTTTAATAACAAAATAATACTAAACATGAAATTAATTATCAAACTGACTTACATTGTAATTTTGGCAGCATCTTTTTTGGCTTGTAGTTCAGAAGAAAAAAAGACTGTTGCAGAAACATCATTTCTTCCACTTGTGGAAATTGAAACTGCTGAAATAAAATATTTTGAACACTCAATTATTACTCAAGGAAATGTAGAGACTTCTCAAGACATCCTTTTAACTGCAGAGATGGGGGGATTGATCACCAAAGTGAATGTGAAATCTGGAGATCGAGTTGCAGCAGGGCAAACTCTTGTTCTATTGGATGCGGCACTTATAAATTCAGGAGCACAAGAAATTGAAACACAACTCGAATATGCTGAATACATGTTAAAAAAACAGGAGGAATTAAAATCCAAAGGTGTTGGTTCAGAATTTGATTATGAAACTGCACGAAATGCAGTAAAATCATTACGAGCTAAATTAAATTCTTTAAATACTCAGAGAGGAAAGTCAGCGATTAAAGCTCCTTTTTCTGGAATCATTGATGTTGTTTATGCGAAGCAAGGACAGATGGCTGGACCTCAATCTCCTTTGTTGCGCTTAGTAAATAATTCAAATGTGGAAATAACAGCATCAATTTCTGAAAAACATCTTAGCAAGATAAAAGTCGGTACACTCATAGAAGTTTCATTCCCAAATTTTAACAATACTATTCTAAATTTAAAAGTAAATACTGTTGGTAATTTTATAGAGCCAACTAATAGAACTTTTCGAATTGCTGCAAAGGTTAGTGGTAATAAAGAGTTATTGCCAAATATGTTGGCTGAGCTTAGAATAACTGATTTTACTGTTGAAAATGGCTTAGTAATTCCCGCAAAAAGCATATTGAAATCTCAAGATAATTCGGACTATGTTTGGGTAGCTCTTCCTTCATCAAAAGGTAATTTTAAAGTGAAAAAAATAGCCGTTGAGCTAATTGAAAATCAAGATGGTGAAGCACTTATAAAGGATAATGCAGCAATTATGAACGGAACAAAAATTATTGTTGAAGGAGCAAGAGGAATAACAGAAAAAGATCAAGTTAGAATAAAATAATGTCACTAAAAATGGAGAATAACTCAAAAAGTTTTGGACTAACTACAATTTCTGTTAACAACAGAAAAACTGTATTCCTTATTTCTTTTATCATTTTAATAGCTGGGTTTTTGGCCTATAATTCAATGCCCAAAGAAAATTTCCCGGAATTAAAAATCCCTGAAATTTATGTTGGTATTGCCAAGCCTGGATCGTCACCAGAATTCATGGCAAAAAAAATCACACAATCCGTAGAGAAAGAAATTGGTGGAATTAAGTTAATTGATGAAATAAATTCTAATTCTGTTCATGGTTACACGACTATTCGCATCAAATTTGATTTTAAAATGCCTGTTGATGAAGCATTGCAAAAAGTGAAAGATGCTGTAGATAAAGCAAGAACAAAATCTGATTTTCCTGCTTTGCCTGTCGAACCCAATATTTTTGAGCTGGATCCATCGAAAATGCCCATTATGAACATTAATCTTCGGGGAGAAAATACAAGTGTTTTAAAAGATATTGCAAAGAACTTGGAAAAAACATTGGAAGATTTACCAGAAATAAGTGAGGTGGATATTCGAGGAATTCAAGAACAAGAAATGCGAATTGATGTAGATCCAATTAAAGCACAATCTGTTAATGTAACCTTAGATGATATTCAAATGGCTGTAAGCTCAGAAAATCAAACAATTTCTGGCGGAGAAGTTTTGATGAACGGTATGCGAAAAACAATTCGCATAGAAGGTGAATTTAAAGATGCTGATGAACTGCGAAAGGTTGTTGTAAAGCAAGATGAATTTTTACCTGTTCACTTAGAAGATGTTGCCTCAGTTTATTTTGGAAATTCAGATACGACTTCTTACGCCCGTGAATTTGGAAGCTCTGTTGTCATGTTGGACATAAAGAAACAAGCGGGACAAAATTTATTGATTGCTTCTGATAAAATAAATGATATAATCGCTTTGGCGCAAAAAGATGGCACAATTCCAAGAAGTGTGGATGTTTCCCTTACAAATGATCAATCAAATAATACCCGGGACATGGTCTCAAACCTTGAAAATTCGATCATTTTTGGAATTATTTTAGTCGTGGGAGTCTTGTTATTTTTCTTGGGCTTGAGAAATGCGCTTTTTGTGGGTGTAGCAATTCCTCTTTCTATGCTCATGTCGTTTATGATTCTAAATGCTTTGGGTGTTACGCTAAATGTGATGGTTTTGTTTTCCCTTGTTTTGGCTCTTGGTATGTTAGTAGACAATGGAATTGTAATTGTAGAAAATATTTACCGATTTATGGATGAAGGATATACAGCAAAAGAAGCAGTAATCGAGGGAGTTGGTGAAGTTGCTTGGCCGATTATTTCTTCGACGGCTACAACTGTTGCAGCTTTTATTCCACTGGCTTTATGGCCTGGAATAATCGGTGAATTTATGAAATTTCTCCCCTTGACATTAATGATTGTATTGACATCTTCGTTGTTTGTCGCCCTCGTAATCAATCCTGTACTTGCTGTTAGCTACATGAAAATCAAACAACAAAAACCTGTAAAACAAATTGTTTTTAAGACCTTTCTAATTTTAAGTGTGATTGGAATTTTCTTTGTGATTTTTGGATTTCTCTCTTTTGGAAACTTGCTTATTTTCTTTGGGTTAATGAGTTTGTTAAACTATTATGTTCTTTATCCCGGAACCATGCGTTTTCAAGAAAAATTCTTGCCTTGGTTAGATCGTATTTATGGGCAATTTTTGACTTTTGTTATGACTGGAAAACGCCCCTTAAAATTTATTTTAGGCACAATTGGTTTATTATTTTTCTCAATTTTTTTAATGGTAATCTTTCCTCCTAAAGTGGAGTTCTTTCCAGAAAATGATCCAAATTATGTCAATATTTTTATTTCTCATCCAATTGGAACGGATATAAAAATAACAAATGAAACAACAATTAAGGTTGAGAAAGATATTAATAAAATTTTAGAGAAATATATTAATAAAGATACTGAAGCTGGAATTCCTAAAAATGAACAGATTATTAAATCTATCATTTCTCAAGTTGGAGAAGGAACAAGTGATCCAGCGCAGGGTGTTGTAATGGGAAATACGCCTAATAAAGCAAGGTTAACAGTAAATTTTAACGAATTTCAATTCCGTTCAAATTATTCTACTTCTGAGATTATGAAAGAAATTCAGGATGGCTTAAAAGGAAGATACAATGCAGATGTTGAAGTTTCAGCAGCAAAGAATTCTCAAGGTCCTCCTCAAGGTGCACCTATAAATATTGATGTGACTGGAAGAGGTGAGTACAGTGAATTAATTAATCAAGCTGAAAATATTAAAAATTATTTGGATCGAGAAGCAGTTCCTGGAGTGGAACAATTAAAATTGAATGTTGAATCTAACCGGCCGGAAATTCCAATTCAAGTTGACAGAGATCAAATACGAAAATTGAATGCTTCCACAGCGCAAGTTGGAATGGCAATCAGAAAGTCGCTCTTAGGACAAGATATTTCAACTTACACGAAGGATGAAGAATCTTATGATATTGTTGTTCGCTTTAACCAAGAAAGCCGTGAAAATTTAGATATGCTTTTAGAGCAACGATTAATTTTTAGAAATAATAAAGGACAGTTGATGAATATTCCTATTCGTTCTGTTATAAAAGACCCAAAAGAAATATCCTCTTTTTCGGCTGTTATCCGTAAAAATCAAATTCCATTGGTGTCTATTACATCTAATTTAACTGAAGGATATAATGCGAATAATGTAGTAAAGATTCTTAAAGAAAAAATGGAAAAGTATCAGTCTGCTGGTTCTATACCTGAATTTGTTTCGTATCGTTTTTCTGGTCAGCAAGATAATCAAGCGAAAGAGATGGCTTTTTTAAGTAACGCGCTTTTGGTTGCAGTCTTCTTAGTCTTATTAATAATTGTTGCTCAGTTTAATTCTTACTCTGCTCCTGGTGTGATTATGTTTTCAATCGTTTTATCTTTAATTGGAGTCTTTCTGGGATTAGTTATTTCTCAGCAAAGTTTCGTAATTATTATGACTATGATTGGTATTATTTCCTTGGCAGGAGTTGTTGTGAATAATGCAATTGTATTAATTGATTATACAAACCTTTTGCAAAAAAAGAGACGCGAAGAACTTGGCTTAAAAGAAGACGAGCCGCTTTCTAATGATGAGTTTATTCTTGCTACAATTCAAGCTGGCAAAACGCGACTTCGACCTGTATTATTAACTGCAATAACAACAGTATTAGGATTGGTTCCATTGGCAATAGGATTTAATATTGATTTCTTCACCTTATTTTCAAGTTATGACCCAAATATTTTTATTGGAGGTGATAATAATCTGTTCTTTGGACCTATGTCTTGGGCAATTATTTATGGTTTATCCTTTGCAACTTTTTTAACTTTGGTAATTATTCCTGCATTATATCTTTTGCTCTTTAAATTTAAAATTTGGATTTTTGGTAAATTCAATTTGAAGGTGAAAAGTAACTTTTAGTTTTGTTTAAGAAAAATGATTATGAATCGATTTCTTTTTAGCACCTTATTGCTTTTTCTATTTTGTGCCTGCGATTTTTCCAGTAAAGAGAGTACAACGATTAAAAATCCGCCCAAAACAAAACGTTCAGAGTTTAATTATCCAGAATATTTTAATGCTTTTCAAGATTCCTTAAGTAATAGAAAAGACTTAATCGAAGTTGCTAGTTTAAGTTATACAGATAACGAGGGAAATGCACAACAAGTGAAGGGTTTTGTAGATAAATCATTTGTCATTGTAAAGCTAATTCATGAGCAGTCATTCATAAATGGTAAAATTATTAAGACAAGCTTTTATTATAATGGTATAGAAAAGAATTTTTCTCAGCAAGAAATTAGTGTCTTAAAAGAAAACAAGAGTTATTTTAGTGAGAAGATTTCGTGTTATAATTCTAAAAATAAAGTTATTTACTCTGGAGCTAGATTTTCTAATGACGCAATAAAATTGTCATCGATTAAATTTAAAAAAGTAGATTTTATAATTCATGATGATATCAAAGCCAAAGAAATTATAAATCAAAAAGGTGATTTCCAAACAAATTTTCAAGGTTTCATGGAAATGCTAGATAGAGTTTACTTGCTGGTTGGAACAGAAAAATATGGATCAACTTTGGCATTTCAAGAGTATAGTGGCATTCTAAAATCATTAAAAAACCGTGAAAATCAATACAAAAATAAACCCTTGAAAATAGAGTTTGAGATTTTGACAGAAGCAAATGGTTTTACCTTTCAAGCTTTAACAGGGATAGAATTAGTTAATAGTAAAAAATAGATTTGTGCTTGATAAGCATTTAGCGCAAGAAAGTAAGTAACTTTATACACCAATAAAAAAATAATGCATTTTAAAAAAACAGTTTTTCTTCTCTTTTTTCTCTCTACTTCCTTTTTTGGGTTTTCCCAAAAGATGAATATAAAGGGAATTGTTTTTGATTCAAGTGGAGTAAAAACACTTAATAATGTTTCGGTACTAAGTGTTAGAATTAAGGACTCTCTACTCTTAGGTGCTACACGAACAAAATTTGATGGAGTATTTGAGTTTGCAAATTTCCCGATCGATACTTTTTCTTTAATTATTGAGCATCCAGAATACGAGGCGAAGACCTATTATATTATAGGACACAAGGGAAATTTAGAAATTAATATTCCTCGAATTCAACTCAATTCCGTTACTAAAAATTTAGCTGAAGTTGTTGTTTTCGCAAATAAGAATCCGATTTTTTACCGTGGCGACACCTTAGTTTATGTTGCAGATTCATTTAAAGTTGGTGAAAATGCTGTAGTAGAAGATTTACTAAAAAAACTTCCTGGAATTAAAGTGAATGAAGACGGGACTTTGACTTCACAAGGAAAAGATATTTCTCAAGTTTTAGTTGATGGAGATGAATTCTTTGGTTCTGACCCAACGATTGCCACAAGAAATCTTGGTGCAAAAAGTATTTCATCTGTTCAGGTTTATGAAAAGAAAAATGAAAATTCTAAAGTTGGTGAAGATGAGAAAATACAAGTCTTGGATTTAAAGTTAAAGGACGGTGCGAAAAAGGGGTATTTTGGAAAAATATCAGGCGCCTCAGATTTTGCAGCTTTTAATAAGGATGCTTTTTATGAAAGCGAAATGCTCTTTAATAAGTTCAATAACAAACAAAAAATTTCTTTATTTCTCTTGTCATCAAATACACCAAAATCTAATTTTGGCTTTCGTGATATGAATAAGTTTGGCTTAGAAAATGAGAGGAATGCGAGTGGCAGAACTATGTTTACTCAAGGAAATCCAACAAATACAAGTGGTTTCCCTCAAACTTTAAAAGCAGGAATTTATTATTCCGATAAAATTGGCAAAACCGGAAAAATCGGATTTAATTATTCGTATTCAGAAAGCACCTTGATAGCAAATTCAAATAGTTCTTCACAGTATTTTCTGGCTGACACTACCTATTTCTTAAAGGATTCTATTCAAAATACAACTAAAAATCAAGGTCATCGTTTGAATTTATCTTATTCTGTTAATTTAGATTCATTGACTTTTATAGAAGTTAAACCAAATCTAAGTATCGATTTTGCAAATAGTGACGAAAATAATACTACACGATTCTTGAGTGAAACAAATATTAAATCCTTAGAAACAATAATTAAAAATACGAATGATTCAAAAGGCCTAGGGAGTAATTCTCAAGCATTGATTCGAAGAAAATTTATGAAGAAAAACCGCGAATTAGAATTAAAGTATATTTTGGGATTCTCTGATAATAAAACTGCGGGTAATTTGCTTACTACTACAAATAAAATTTTATTGAATTCAATTGATACCATCGACCAGAAAAAAAACAATGATAATTCATCCTTAAGTAATTATGGTATTCTAAGTTATACTGAGCCGCTATCTGATAATTGGAAGTTGCAGTTTGAGTATTTATTTGAAAACGGACAGAACAAACAAGATAAAAAAGCATTTAATAGAGGCGATGGATCCTATTCACAATCAGTTAGCAGTTTGTCAAATGTTTTTGACAATTTCCGAATTCAACATCGGCTTACGGCAATAGGAAGTTTTGAGAAAAATTACCATACAGTTATTGGAGGTTTAGGTATTCGAAACATTGCAATAGAAAATATCAACTACATATCTGATAAAGTAATCATTCAGAATTTTAATAATTTATTGCCGCGCTTAAGTTATCAGTTTAAACCAAGTATGAGCAAGCGCATGGGGATTTATTATACTACTTCCTCATCTCAGCCTTCAATTAATGATTTACAACCGGTTGTAGACAATTCAAATCCCAATCGAACTCAAGCAGGAAATCCAGATTTGCAGCCAAATTATGTACACAACTTAAATGGAAATTTTAATACATGGCAGGCATTATCAGGGCGCTATATTTGGAGTGGTTTCAATGCAAGTATTACGAATAATGCATTTGCAAACTCGACAACTTACGATGATTTTGGTAGAACAGTTTCTAAAACCGTTAATGTTGATGGAAACTTATTTGGCAATGTCTATTTTGGAGCAGGAATACCTTTTTTAAGTCGCAAGTTAGAAATTGAACCAAACGCAAATGCGTCCTATAATCGCTATTCAAATTTTATCAGTGGCGCAAAAAATATAACACAAAATACAGCACTTTCTGGAGGGTTGGATTTTTCTGTAAAATTAGATTCATTGGAAATTACGATTGGAAATACCTATAGCTATACTAACCCTGTTAGTTCGCTTTCTTCAGTTTCAAATAAACCGTATTCTAGTCAACGCTATGAATTTGACTTAGAATGGCAATTGAAGCGTCATTTTACTATTAAAATTGATGCTAACTATTCCATTAATTCCCAAAGGGCAGCGGGTTTCAATAAAAACATTTTTATTGTTAATGCAGAATTGAGTAAAGCATTCTTTAAAACTGAAAATTTAATTATTACGCTATCCGGAAATGACTTGTTAAAACAAAACTTGAATTTGTCTCGTCAAGTAAATGGTAATATCGTAACTGATAATTATACATTCATCATCTCTCGGTATTTCCTACTGAAATTAACATATAAATTTAATAACAATAAAACCAAAGAAGATGAATTTAAAGGTTGGCATTAAGCTATTTTTAATAGGTGTCTTGTTGTTTTTAATAAGTCCTGTTTTTTCTCAATATGCTACAAGTGGGAAAATTATTTTTGAACGCCGTACAAACTTAGAAAAACGATTTACGGATAAGCGTATGAAGCGGATGATCAACGAAACAAATAAGATTAAGACTGATAAATTTGTACTGATGTTTAATGATACGTGCTCAATTTTTAAACTAGTAGTAGAAAATACAGGTGCCGATGATATGGCATGGATGACAACTAAAAACACCTATTACCAACAACTACAGAAAAAAAGTCAATTAACAATTTTAGGGCTTTTTGGTCAGAGCGTTTATGTAAAAGACTCTCTGCCCAGCCGCCAATGGAAAATCACAGATAATAAGCGGGTAATAAGTGGTTATGATTGTAGAAAAGCAATCTACCAAAAAAATGATACTACAAGAATTTATGCTTGGTACACTTCAGCTCTTATTCCAAGTTTTGGTCCAGAAGGATTTTGTGGTTTGCCAGGAACAATTTTAGGTTTAGCAACAGAAGATGGGGGAATTATTTATTTCGCTAAAAGTGTAGAACTCATTTCTCCAAAAAAAGAAGATCTTGACTTGCCAATTGGTAAAAACAAAGTATTTTCAATGCTAGAACTTCGCCTGAAAATTGAAAAAGAATACGGTAACACTCCATGGGGAAAAGGAATGTTTGATGATTTATTTCGTTGGTTATAATTTTCTAAGCGAAATTTTTCGGGGTAATACGATCTATTTACTTAAATTTACTCCAATTTAAATAAAAACAAAAGAGTTAAATCATGTGGAAAAAAATTGCAGATATAATCTTAAGGAATCGATTTTTTATCTTAGGTATTATTGCTTTAATTACAGTTTTTTTTGGGTTCCACGCATACACGGGGCTTCAGCTTGATAACTCTACAGGGATTTTTTTACCTAAAGATTCTAAAACCTCTAAAAATTTCAAAAATTTTAAGGCTCTTTTTAAGGAAGAGGGAGGAGCATTAATTATTGCTATTCAAACTGACTCTTTGTACACTGAGAAAAATTTCTTAAAATGGAAAATATTAGGAGATTCTATTCTACAGATTGATGGTGTAGAGTCTGTTATATCTGAGGCAACCCTATTTAATATTCGAAATGATACTACTGCAGCTAAATTTGAAATTCATCGCATTTTTTCAGATGTGTCATTTAAAGAAAAATCAATTGATTCAATTCGTCGAGAAATAAAAACAAATCCTCTTTACAAAGGTCTTTTATATAGTGATAAAGGAGATGTTTCTCTAATGTTAATAACAATTAATGAATCTTATTTATCTGATAAAAAAAAGTTGCATATAGTAAGTGATATTGAGGATTTAAGCCAAAAAATTACGAAAGACTTTGGTGAAATTCATTTTTCAGGCCTGCCTCATTTAAGGGTTCAAATTGCTAAAAGAATCTTAGGCGAAATGGGATTCTTCATAAGTTTATCGATTTTAGTTACTTCTTTACTTCTTTATTTGTTTTTCCGTTCTTTCCGAGTTGTCTTTATTTGTCTTTGTGTTGTCGGAATAGCAGTTATTTGGTCAATAGGAAGTGTTGCTTTTTTTGATTATCGTTTAACTTCATTAATGGCACTTCTTCCTCCTTTAATGATTGTAATAGGAATCCCAAATTGCATATTTCTTATGACTAAGTTTCATCAAGAAATGAAGGAACATGGAAATAAAGTAAAAGCCCTGTCTTTGGTAATTCAGAAAATTGGAACAGCCACCTTTCTAACAAATTTTACTACGGCTATTGGATTTCTGACATTCGCTTTTACTAATACAAGTAACTTAATAAATTTTGGAATTGTAGCGAGTATTAATATTTTAATGGTTTTTTGTTTATCTCTATGTATTTTACCTATTTTGTCTTCTTTTTTTAGTCCACCACGAACACGGCATCTTAAGCACCTAGATAGAAAATTTGCAACAGGAATGCTTGATTTAATAGTAATGCTAACCCAAAAAAAGAGAAAAGCAATCTATGTTTTTTCTATACTATTGGTTATAATATCTATTTATGGAGCATCAAAAATTATTACAACAGGAAATCTTACTGGTGATTTATCTAAAAATGATCAAATTTACAAGGACATTAAGTTTATGGAAAAGAATTTTGTTGGTTCTATTCCTTTTGAAATCTTGATTTCTTACAAGGAAAAAGGTCGACTAATGAAAAATTCAACACTTTTAAAAATTGAGGAAATACAGACATTGTTAAAAAACGATACTCTTTTTTCACGAAGTGTTTCACCAGTTGATTTTGTTAAACTTATTAACATGTCTTATTACGGCAATAATCCGGACAAATATACCCTTATTGCAAATCGTGATCGTTTGCGTTTAAAAAAGTACATGAAAAATTTTTCTCTGTCTAATGTAAATGGTGGCGGATTTTCCCTCAAATCGCTTGTCGACACATTAACTTGCACAATTCGGATTAGATTACAAATGAAAGATATTGGATCTTATGAAGTTTATGAAAAAGTCAATTCGCTAAAATTAAAGGTAGATTCTATTCTTAATCCTGATAAAAAAGATATTGAAAGATTATGTGGCTTAATAGATTCTTCTCCGAAAAAGAAAAAAGAATTATTTATAGATACTATTTTTCAAATTAATTCTTCCATTTCAAGTACTGTCGCTGCTTATTATTCTAAAAAATACCCTAGTTTAGAAACTCAATTAACTAATAATCCAGAATTTATAAAAAGATTTTATGCAGAAAAAGATTTTCAAAAAAAGCTAAAAAAAGCTGTTGATAAAGAAAATTTTGATGTAATTTATACAGGAACGTCTGTTGTATCATCTGAGGGAACCCGTTATTTAGTAAAAAATCTAATATCAAGTTTAGTGCTTGCAATTATTCTAATTGGAGTTCTTATGGCGCTTTTGTTTCGTTCTTGGCGAATGGTGATTATTTCTATGGTTCCAAATATTATTCCTTTGATTGTTACTGGTGGAATTATGGGGTATTTTGGCATCCCGTTGAAACCATCAACAATACTCGTTTTTAGTATTGCTTTTGGAATTTCTATTGATGATACAATTCATTTTTTATCTAAATATAGGCAGGAGCTAAAAAATAAACATTATGATTTAAAAAGCTGTGTTCTCATTGCAATTCGTGAATCTGGACTTGGGATGTTCTATACTTCTATAGTTTTATTTTGTGGTTTCTCTGTTTTTGCATTTTCACAATTTGGTGGAACCCAAGCGCTTGGTATATTAATTTCAATTACCTTACTTGTAGCAATGGTAAATAATCTTGTTTTATTGCCAGCTTTGTTACTTTCTATGGATAAACTAATAACAACAAAGTCATTTAAAGAACCCTATTTTGAGGCGTATAATGAAGAT
>RFPM01000024.1 GCA_009926125.1 Flavobacteriales bacterium
ATTTTCTCGGTATTTTATGGATATATTTGCTGCTGTTTTTAGTTTTTATTCATTAATTTCGCCAAAAAAAAGTAATGGCAGAACATTCACCTAAGCTTGATTCAAAAACTCTTTGGGGAGGTAAAGAATCACCATTTCAAACCAGTTATGGCAAATTAATGATGTGGTTTTTTCTTGTTTCAGATGCCTTAACCTTTAGTGGGCTTCTTATTGCTTATGGCTTTACACGACATGACGCAACAATGGTATTGGCAGTTGAATCTGGACATCGAATGAATCAAAAAGGAGTGGTTAAATGGTTAATTGCAACAATTATTGGTGGTGCTTTTTTCGTCGGTTCACAAGCATGGGAATGGAGCCATTTTATTCACGGATCTGAATTCGGAAAAATTGAATTATCAGATGGTTCTCAAGCTATTGTTAAAGGTCATTTTGGAGAAATTGAGAATTTTACAGTGATTGAATCAGGCATGCATCACAAAAAAGGTGCTGTGATTAAAGAAGAATTATTACATGAATTCCAACATGCTGCAGCAAATGGAAAGATAAAAGACGGAACAATTCGTCTACACGATGGTTCTCTGGCAAAAATAAACAAGGCAAAAGATCACGAAATGAAATTAATCATCAAACGTGATGGCTCAAAAAATAAAGTAGGTGACACTCCAATTTTAGGGAAGGCAGCAGAGAAAATATATTATGATGCAGTTTATGCAGGAGAAAAAAATCGTGTAATTTACGGAGCTAATCTCGAACAGAATGAATACGGACCTCAACAATATGGACAATTCTTTTTCTTTATTACAGGATTCCATGGCTTTCACGTTTTTTCTGGTGTAATCATTAATATAATTATTTTACTAGGTGTAATTTCCGGAACATACCAAAAGAGAGGTCATTATGAAATGGTTGAAAAAACTGGATTATATTGGCACTTCGTAGATTTAGTTTGGGTATTTGTATTTACCTTCTTTTACTTGGTTTAATTTTAAACACATACACTCATGGAAAGAGATGATTTAATTGAATATTCTTTACACGCACATCATTCTGAAGAAAAAGGAAAGGAAATCCGTAAAAAGATATGGATGGTTACCATACTACTTACAGTTATTACAGTTGTAGAGGTTTTTACAGGTGCTTTTATTAAGCAAAGTTCGTGGGTTTGGCCATTTGTAAAATGGGGTTTTATAATCTTAACTGTATTTAAAGCTAGCTATATTGTCTTGGTATTTATGCATTTAGGAGATGAGAAAAAGTCCCTGAAATACATGATTTTAATCCCGTATTTTTTGTTTATCCTCTACTTAATATTTATTGCCCTTTGGGAAGCTTTGGCAGTTGGAGATGCTTGGTCAACATACGGAGGAGCATAATATATAATGGGAATCAGAGAAAAAATTTCAAACAAAAAAAAATCACTTTTTGCTTTTCTTATTCTTTTTGGGCCTGCTTTATTCTTAATTTTTATCGCAACAAGAGGCTGTCAACATAAGTTTAAAGTTCTTAAAGACTTTGGGGCAGTAGAGAATATTTCCTTTATAAATCATTCAGCAAAAAAGAAAGAAGCCTTAAAATTTAGTGATTTTAACGGAGACATTCTTTTGGTTACGACTATCCAAACAACTTGCCCTAAAAATTGCGCTATTTCCTTTTGGCATATCGATCAAATGCTATACCAACACATTCGTAAGAACAAGCGCAAGAAATTAAAACAAGTTCGAATCATTTCCTTTGCTACAGACGGTTTAGGAAATCCCCTTCCAGAAGAGCAAGTAAGTACAATTAAAGAAGCACTAAAAGATTATGTTGAAGGATATGATCCAACAATTTGGATAGTTGCAACAGGAGATACTCGAAAAGTTTATGATTTTAAAGAAAATGGACAAAGTTTATTGCAAAAAGGGAAGCAATATTATGGTGGCGAAAGTTTTCAGGAGTTGGTATTACTTTTAGATAAGCAACAGCATTTGAGAATGGTTTTACCAGGAAATAAAGAAGGTCTCCTTCGCAGAATGAAAGAGCATTTAGCACTGTTGCAAAAACAATATGATAAAGAACGAAACTAATGCTTATTAGAAATTCGATTATTCTGGTAGTTACAGCACTCTTTTTTTCAGCTTGTGAATCTAAAAGAATTCTCCCAAAATTAGGAAAGATAGACCTTGAATACAGAGTGGTAAATGGAAAAAAGATTACCGATAGTATCTTTCAAAAAATCCCCGAGTTTCGCTTTCTTAATGAAGATTCTTTATTTGTTGGGAATAAAAATTTCAAAAATAAAATATGGATAGCAGAATTCTTCTTTACAAGTTGCCCTACTATTTGTCCCATAATGAACTTGCAATTAAAGAAACTTAATAAGGAAACGAACGCACTAAACAAACACATTCAGTTTTTGTCTTTTACAATAGACCCTGAAAATGATACTCCGTCAATTTTAAAAGATTACAAGAAAAGTTATGGAATTAATTCAGAAAACTGGGCTTTTTTAACAGGAAATGAAGCTGAAACCCACGCATTAGGGATTAATAATTTCCTTACTTTTGCGGGGAAAGATGATGAAGCTGCAGGTGGCTACGCACACTCCGGTTCCTTTACATTGGTTGACAAAAAAGGAATTGTAAGAGGAGTTTATGAAGTGACTAATTTTGATTTATCAGTTAATAAAAATGAATATAAACGTCTTAAACAAGACATTTTTGATTTGCTAAAATATGAGTATAACACAACTCCCTAAAGAAAAAGTTGCAATCGTTCGAAAAATAATTATATCTGTTGCGATAGTTGTTCCTCTTGTCGTTGCGGCCTTATTTAAAGTTAAAATAACAGGAATAGATCTTGGTTTTCTTCCTAGAATTTATGCAGGACTTAACGCATTAACTGCATTTTTTTTAATCCTAGCACTTCTAGCTGTAAAAAGGAAGAATATCGTCCAGCATCGATTATTTATAAGAATCTGTCTTTTACTTTCTATTTTATTTCTTCTTTTATACATTGCTTATCACATGACCTCAGACCCGACAAGTTACGGAGGTAATTATCCTGCAACTTATTACTTTATTCTTATTTCTCATATACTATTGAGTATTGCTGTTATCCCTATAGTACTTTTAACCTATTTATTTGCTTGGGAAGGAGATTTTGAAAGACATAAAAAATGGAACAAGTTTGCGTTTCCTATTTGGCTTTATGTTGCTATAACTGGCGTCATTGTTTACCTAATGATCGCTCCTTTTTATCCTGCTTAAAACTCTAGTTTAGCAATAAGCATCATACGCTGCAGCAAGATTCGCAGCTATCATTTGTGCGCTCCCACCTTCAATATGATGTCGCTCTAAAAAATGAACTAATTTTCCATCTTTAAAAAGCGCAATAGAAGGAGAGGATGGAGGGTAAGGTAAAAAATATTTTCTTGCTTGACTTACTGCATCTGTATCTACTCCTGCAAAAACTGTTGTAAGAATCTCCGGTTTTTTCGAGTGTTGCAACGATAATTTTACACCAGGGCGCATATTCCCCGCCGCACAGCCACAAACAGAGTTCACTACAACTAACAATGTTCTAGATTCCTGAGTTAAAAATTGATCTACTGATTCTGAATCGATTAATTGTTCGAAGCCAACATTTGTTAAGTCTTCTTTCATTGGTAATACCATCTCTGCTGGATACATGTGTTTTTTGTTTTAGAGTATAAAGTTAGGAATAATTTAGTAATGACTTTCGATTTAATAAATCTGTATCTTTTGTCTTTTACTAATTTAATTCGCAGTTCATATCTGCGCCACAACATTGCGGAGATTTTATCTTTCCTGAGCAGCCTGGGCATTGTGATATTTGAACTACAACACCATTATCCAAGGTTAAATGGGCATTTTCTAGAGGAAGATCACATTTGCCACATTGAGCATTCACTGACATTCCACATTTTTTACATTCGTATGTATTCATAGTTATTTTTTGGAGTTAAAGATATAGGATATATTATTAAATTAGTACAAAAGCTAATAAAAACTACAAATGTTCAGCTGAGTACTAAAGCCCCACTTTTGCTAAAGCCCCTTTTCCTAATGCCGATTTCTATAGTAAATTACAATTTTATTTTAAGTCCAAAATTGAATACAAAACCGTCTAATGGTGCCCAAACTTCTGTAAATTGAGGCGTATTATTTGGTCCTGAAATTAGACTTTCTTGTCGGGTTTGACGATAATCAAATACATTTTCTATATTTCCAAAAAAGGTAAATTTTTTGTAATAATATTCAACAACTGCACCATACGTCCAAAACGAAGGCGTTTGATTTCCGTTGCTCATGTTTTTTTTTGTGTTAAAAATTTTTCTTAACACAAATATAACACAAAAAGTATCTGCTTAACACAAAAAAACACAAAAATACGCTTTTTTTGTGTTAAGACTAAAAACTCTAAATCTTAATAAAATCAATACTTTAGCTTGTTTTTTATTGATTTATTTTGATGGAATTACTTCCCGATACAAAACTTACTAAATATATTTCCCAAAAGATCATCTGTTGAAATATCTCCTGTAATTGTTCCTAAGTGAAACATCGCTTGGCGAATGTCAATGGCAATAAAATCTGCGCTTGTTGCAGCTTCTAAACCAATCTGTGCTTTCTCAAGAGTTTCAGAGGTTTTTAGCAGGGCCTCATAGTGGCGCGCAGAAGAAACAATGGTTTCATTTTGTAAATCAAAATTACTTACAACAAGTGAAACCAAACTATTTTTTAATTCTTCTATTCCAGTTCCTGTTTTGGCGCTTATACATAGCCCTTCAGGGGTTAACTTAGGATTCAAATCAGCTTTGTTAACTAAAAGAAGAATGTGTTTTTCGGGCAATTGTGTTTTTAAATTTGCTACCCAAATGGTTGTGGCAGAAAGTGAACCGATATCATTGGCATCAGCTAAACAGAGCACAATGCTAGCTTGTTCAATCTTTTGCTGAGACCGAGCAATTCCCATGGCTTCTATGGTTTCTTTAGTTTCGCGAATTCCCGCTGTGTCTATCAAGCGAAAAAGAATTCCATCGATATTGAGTGTTTCTTCAATTACATCTCTTGTTGTTCCTGGAATGTTGCTCACAATAGCCCGTTCTTCACCCAATAATTGATTTAAAAGTGTACTTTTTCCGGTATTAGGAGCGCCAACTAAGGCTACAGGAACACCCTTTTTAAGGGCATTTCCTAAGTCAAAGGATTTTGCTAAGCGCTTAATAATTCCCAAAACTTCTGAAATCAATGTTTTGAGTGCACTGCGATCGGCAAATTCTACATCTTCCTCTGAGAAATCGAGTTCCAATTCAATGAGAGAAGCAAAATGGATAAGTTTTTCGCGCAGGTCTTTTAATTCGGAGGAAAAATTGCCGCGTAATTGCCGTAAAGCAACTAAATGTGCTTGCCGTGATTGTGAAGCAATAAGGTCTGCAATTGCTTCCGCTTGTGATAAATCGAGCTTTCCGTTTAAAAAAGCACGTCTTGTAAATTCACCTGGTTCTGCTAAACGACAGCCTGCTGCGCAAAGTGTTTGTAAAATTTGTTGCTGAATATAAGGCGATGCGTGACAAGAGATTTCTACACTTTCTTCGCCTGTGAAACTTTTACCTTCGCTAAATACACAGACTAAAACCTCATCAATTAAAGTTTTATCGTGTGCTGAGAAAAGTCCAAAGTGACTTGTATGAGATGCTTTATCTTGAAGTGGTTTACTAAAAAATTGTTCCGTTAACACGAGTGATTTAGTTCCAGAAATACGAATGAGAGCAATCGCTCCAATACCATTTGGAGTAGCTAGAGCACAAATAGTATCATTAGTTTGAAACATTTGACAAAGTTAAAGAAACTAAGTACCGATTGCAAATGAACAAGGAACTTAGATTTCAAGTAAAATAACAAAGTCCTTTCAAGACATTTGATGTACCTTTGCACCATGGATCATGACATAGAATTGCGTTTTCAAAAATTAAAAACCCATCTTGAAATTACCTTTGGTGAGGGAATGGACCTGCAAGCTATGCTCTTTCTTATTGGCATAAATGAATTAGGCTTGGGCTATAAAAATTTCTCTAAACAAGAGAAAACAGACTTATTTCACATTGCAATTTGTACACTTTTAGAACCTTATGGTTACTATAAATTTGAGGGAAGAGATGAAGAATCATGGCCGCACTTTAAACTTTTAAAAACACTTCCTCCTTTGGAGCACAGAGAACAGCAGCACCTCATGAAGCAGTCAATGCTCGACTATTTTATCGCCAACGATTATTATTCTGAGGAAGCTTAACGGATAACCAATACTTTAGCAACTTTTTCGTCTTTTCCTTCATTTGTGGCAGTCCAAATAATATAAACACCGCTTGCAACTGCATCTCCTCCTAAGGTTTTAACATCCCAAGTTGCAGTGCCCCCATTTGAGGTAGTTTTGTAAACTAAATTTCCTGCAACATCTGTAATTTTAACATCCGAATTGTAACGGATACCTTGAATTGTTACTACTCCGGCATAATTTGGTCGCACTGGATTAGGAAAAACCTTTGTTGTAGCGTATTCGGGGTCTTCATATGTTGCATTTGTACGATAAGAAACCAAGCCCTTGTCTGTAATTATAAATAATTCTCCTGTAGTTTGATCCAATTTTAAATCAAGAATATTATCTGAGATCAAGGGTGAATTTTTTGTGGTATGCTGCTCCAAAATTTCAGATCCGTCTTGGGAAAGTAATAAAATTCCAGCAGAAGCTGTAGCCATCCACTTCCGATTACCACCATCGACTTCAATATCTGTAATGTGGGTATTTCCAAGAAGATATTCAACATTTCCCTCAAATTCTACTTTTATGCGTTGTGCGTCATATTCCCCTGCGACTGCTGTAAATGCTGAATTTGCGTTGTAAAGTATTGCAAAACCTGCATCTGTGCCAATCCAAATTTCCCCATCAAAATCTGCGGCCAAAGCAGTGACATTTTGAGAAGGCAGATCACCTGAAAAAACACCAGTCCTTAAATTAATGTATTCATCATCTGATGGATCTGCAAGGGAATTGTTTGTAGAATAACCGAACATGCCGTCACTACTTGTTGCAAACCAAATATTTCCATCAAAATCTACAATCATTTTTTTGGTAAACTTATTTCGAGCTGCGGCCCCAACATCATAATTATACCAAACACCATTGTTATCCATTACATTTAGAGGTTTTAGCGTGTAGCCATTCAAGGCCCATAAATTTCCACTAGCATCGTAACAAACATCAGAAACGTAAGACCATCCATTGCCCGCATAAGTTGGGTCTAAAGTAGAATTCGAGGCATTATAATTTTGTGAAGTTCCATTATCAAGCACCGATAAGGGAACTTCAGAATAGGTACAAACGGCAACTTTATCTGTATTTTTTGGGTTAATCGAAACATCTAAGAAATCCCAAATATTTTGATTTTGCCAACTTGACACTTGCTCTCCATTAATATTACTCCACTCTTCTTCCTGAAAAAAATGTATACCATTATGAGAAAATAACGGCACATTTCCAGTTAACCCACCTGAGGCTATAGCTACTTTCCCTGCTTCTGAATCCATGGAGTAAAAAGTTTGATTTTTCGTACCATTTATTCCAATTATCTGAAAATTAAATTCATTCGGAAAGAACATGAGACCAACATTTTTATCTGCTGACCACAAACCTGTGGAATTTATAACTGAGTTTGCAACAGAAAACCATTGGTTAAAATTAGAGGCACTGTATCCAGCTGTTTGGAGCAAATTGGAATTAAAAAGTGAAATTTCACCTTCTGTATTTATATGCAAATATGAGTCACTTGCCGAAATAGAATTAATCTCTAATGAAAAAGGGACGGGTGCAAAGACTTCTTTACCATTGCTTGTTAAACGATAAAGTGTATCAGAGCCATACGATGGTGTTTTAAAAACGGCAAATAAAACATTACTAAAATTCTCTAATCCGGCATAAAAATTTGAAGAGATTTGAGGTAATCGTATATCGATAGTCCATTGAGATGGATCCGGCAAGGCGGGATTCTCATAATTTGCAAACAGTAATTTTGAGGGAGTAAGAGCAAATAGTGTATCTGCTTTTAGAGCTACATCCACTATTTTTTCTAAACCATCTGTTGGGTAGTATGTATCTTTAATTTCTTTTTTTTCATCGTTAATTTTTACAATAGAAAAATCAGTTGCAGCTAGAATAAAATCGCCATTTCTCCTGAAGGAATTAATTTTTTTAGAATAGGGAATCGAAGCTAATTTTAAAGCAGGAATGTTTAAAATCTCTCCTTCTTTTAGAACATCAATATTCCCATTTTTATATCCGATATACAATTGATTTGTTTCGGCATAATAATAAAGACAAGAAATTTCAATGTCTGAAAGACCATTAACAGCGGTCCATAATTTCTTTTCTTTCGAAGCTATGTCGTATTCAAACAAGCCGTTTTCAAAAGCTGTAAACACCGTTGATTCTGATGCTGCAATTGCTATTGCTTTGCTTGTTGCTGAATGAAAGCGCCAAGTTCCAGTTCCTATTTGGGCTTTCAAAGTTAAGGCAATGAAAAGCGAAAAAATGATAAGTTTAATTTTCATACAGATATTGCAATCATTTTCAACGTATAAATTTAGCTTATGTTGTTCGGTCCTTATTATCTTATAGGAAAAGAATTCATAAAATTGATTCCTTTTTCGTTTTTCCATGTTGCGTTTAATTCAATTGGACGAATCAGAACATTGTCTATTTCATAATCTTGCAGCTTTTTATCACCACCGAATAAGAAAAAATTATATGCATATGATTCTGGGAGTGTTTTAAAAACTGCTCTCACACGTACTCGATCTTTTTGTTGGTCTGTATACGAGCAAATTGTGCGTCCGTAAAACCAAATTACCTGTTTGTCTTTTACAAATTCAATTCTCAGCACATTATCCATATTTTTTTTACCTTTCCAGAAATAATCAAAGCTGACCTCATAGTAATGATTTGGTTTCAACTGGTTTTTATCAAATTTTGCAAATGTATTGAAATTGCAAACCTTGCCAAGTAAGCGATTGTTCTTAGTACTGTAATTTTCATACAGAAAATCCTGTTGCTTATGATTCTCTGCTATTACGGAGCTAGTATTATTCACTTTTACCTTCTCAAAGATTTTTTTAACAGATAAACTACGCAATTCACCACACTTATTTTTAAAGACTGGTAAAGATAAATCAAACAATTCTTGTTCATCTTCTGCAAAAAGAGGCTGATAATCAAACCAAATTAAAAAATCTTTATTAGCTATCCGAGATGATTTTGACTTCTTTTGATATTTTGAACCAAGGCTTCTAAAAAAATCGAATGTTTGTGAAAAACTAGTTCTCCCCAACATGGAACTATAAATAGGAAGCCCTGTGTGAGCTGATGCAATGAGAACTTTGCTCATTGTTAAAGTATTGGGTTCTTTTCCATATAGTTCAGATCCCACGTGAAACCAAGGCAATGGCAGAATACATTGATATTTTATTTTGGTTGATTGAATAAAAGAAATCAGCTGTCGTTGCTCAATAGGTAAGTTTTCTATTTTGAATAGATTTTTTGAATAGGAACGTTCTTGTGTAAGAACTGGAATTGAATCCACAAAAAACAAGGCGCTTCCTACCAATAGTAAACCAATAGCTCCCATTTTCTTCCATTTTGTTTCTGCTCGAAGATATAATGCGTGTAAAACACAAAAACTCATGACGCCACAAACAAAATAAAACGGCCAAGTAAAACGACCAACTGCTCGAAATTGCTTTAAGGGTTCTACAATATCTAATAGAAAGGGGATTTGATTGAATGGGAAACCAAATGAATACAGCAACAAGAGCATACTTGAAAATAAGAAAAACTGTAATTCTTTGGGATACAGGTTAATGGGTTTTGACCTGAAGAAATTTAATATTCTCAATATTAATAGAGCAAAAAGAATGATCACGCTTGTCATTCCAATATATGCAGTTCCTTCCCAGCTTAGATTTTCAAATGAAATATTTTTGCTAATCCATTGCCCAAAAAAACCTTGGCTTGATAGAAAAACACTCTTCCAATGTGATTGATATTCAAAAAAACCGTAAGGATCTGTTGTTCGATCCGTAATAGAATCACTCCATTTGGAAAGAATAAAAAATAGTGCTAGTGGAACAAGTGTAAAAGTTATTATTTGAATTAGATTGAGAACGTTTTTCCATATTTTCTGTTGTAATAATAGAGCTCCACTTATAAATATTGTTAGCATTAATCCCAAATAACCGTGCGTAAAAAACCACAAAGTGCTTGTGCAAAATAGCAATAATGTCCATTTCCATTTTGCCTTTTCATGTGTGAATTGGATTAGAAAATACCAAGTCATCGGAATAAAGCACGAATAGGACATGCTTAAATGACCGAAAAGGCGATAAAATTGGGGTTGCAATGCAAAAAGCGTTAATGCCCCAACTGTAGAAATCCAATCGTTCTTCGTGTAGAATTGTATGATTTTAAATAAAAAGTAAGTTGTTAACAGAAAACCAAGTACAATGCTGAGGTGAATTATAGCAATTGAATATTCAAATAAAAAAGGAAATAACTGAAGTATAAATTGTAGAACAGGAAATCCATCGGTATATAAATAATTTTCACCATAAGGATAATTTAATCCCGAAAAATGATTAAATGAAGTTCTATATTTCAATTGATAATCAAACACATAATAACTTTTTAATCCATCACCTTCAGAGACGAGTAAAAATTCATTAGGAGACGTTATGAGTTCGGGAATTGAGAGTAAAATCAGCAGTATTGTTCCAAGTAGGAGCAGTAGTATAGGGCCATATTTTTTAAAAATTCCCATCTAATTCTTGTTTGATTTTAAATCAAAAATAAACACAGAATTTTTAGCATAGATTGTATCTCTGGTGAATTGTTTCATTAAGGTGTCCAAAGCCTCGTTTCCAACAACCAATAAATAACGGGTTCCTTTTTTTACAAAAGATGGAATTTGGGATGGATATGGTTGATTTTTCTCGAAACTATAGCTTGAGTAACCCCTTCTACCGATTGTGTATAAATGAACATTTGGAGAAGGATCAGAAAGGCAAAGTACAGTATCTTTCTCTGAAATAATCTGTTGTATTTCCTTTTTTTGTGTCTGTAGTTTTTTCAAATGATCACTGTGATACCAATGAAAATATCCCCAGTTTCCTTTAATAAATTGACTGACTAAAAAAGTATTTTTTGTAATGATGTTGTCTTTACCAAAAGCAATTTGTGTGTATGAAACTGCTTGAAGAAAGACAAGAATCAAAACGCAAAAAGAAAAATATTTAGTGGGTTTTCTGTTGGTATTTGAAGGTTTATCGCTGTATTTAATGGCAATAAAGAAAAATATCAGAGGAAAGAATAACATCTCTATCAAATAATAATCATGTACATCAAAAACCCAGAACCAAAGAAGGAGATAGTTTACCACACCAATAAAACCTATTCCGATGAGCCAATAAAAGAATACTGAAATTTTATTTAGTACTGCTAAATACAAAACAAATAAAATTGTTGGAACGAAAGCCCAATAATTGTACAATGAATTAAATTGGTGCTTCCAAATAATTTCCCATATTTCTTTTTGACGTTGTGCATCCACCTCCCAAATAGGACGAATGGTAGTTGAAAACAAAGTTGAATGGTAGTGTGAATTGTAATCTATTGCGAACGAATACCAAAAGTATGTCGATAAAAGCATGATACAGCTTGCGCCTAAAAGAAACAAGAATGTTCGAGTATGTTTTGTAAATAAATTCTTTTCATGCAAAAAATAGTACATGGTTGCACCCCCGGCAAAGGTTAATAAGCTAATTAAAACAGTTACTTTTATTAAAACGGCAAGAGATAGGAACAAAGTAAAAAACCCAATCGACCATTTTTTTTTTCTCACAATAAAATTGAATAAAAAGTATGCTGAAAACAGGAGAAAAGCAAAGGAAAAAATATTTGGTAATAAAGTGTCAGCATAAAATAAAAGAACGGGTGAACTAAAAATAATTCCAATAAATACAAGTGTTTTAACGTGGCTTTCTAGAAAGTAATTAACTACAGAACTAAATAAGGATAAAGAGACAATGAGAGTAGAAAAAGAAACGAGTTTTGCAATCCATTCGTATGGTCCAAATAGTTTCCAAAGGTTCCCAACGAAATAATAAATCAGCGGAAATTCTGTCGCGGCATTTCGGTTGCCAAACGATGAAATGTGATTGGTTTCAGGAGCTAGAAAAGATGAGCCTTGGTAGTAATTCCAAACGATTGACAAGGAGTCTGATTTTCTCCACTCATGAATTGGCATTACTCCATCAAAAAAATGATAATTTAGGCTGTACAGAAAAAACAAAAAAAGAAGCAGTAAAAAAGTTTTGTTTGCTAAACTAATATCTGCTAGTCGGGAATAAAATTTCATGTCATCAAATGTTTGAAATGTTTGATTCCTCTATAATATAATTTGGCCTTTTCTTACTTTCAGAAAATAGTTTCCCAAGGTAAATTCCCACAATCCCGATCATCATTAGTTGAATTCCGCCAATAAATAGTATGGAGGCAATAGTAGATGTCCAACCTGCAACAGCTTCAGTTGTGTAAAGTGACACATAAATGGCATAAAGACCGTAGAAAAAAGAGCATACAGCAAGAAAAGCTCCTAAATAAATTGAAAAATAAAGTGGCTTGGCACTGGAGGAGGTGATTCCTGTCAAAGCAAAACGAACCATTTTTGAAAATGTGTATTTGGTTGTACCCGAAAATCGTTCGTTTGGAGTATACTCTACGCCAAGTTGTTTAAATCCTATTCCTGGGATTATTCCGCGGTAAAACAAATTGTTTTCGTTGAATTTTTTTAAGACTTCAACTACAGAACGATCTAAAAGTCTGAAATCTGCTGTACCTTCTTCTAATTTTGTTTCAGAAAGATAAGAAACCAATTTATAGAACATTTTAGAGCTTAACTTTTTGAAAAATGATAAATCATTTGTGTTTTTTCGCTTCGTGTAAACGACTTTATTTCCGGCTTCCCAGTATTTAATTAATGTTGGAATTAACTCGGGTGGATGCTGTAAATCAGCGTCCATGCATATTACTGCATTTCCTTTGGCATAGTCAAGTCCCGCGCGCAAAGCATTTTGATGACCAAAATTTTTACTAAACGTTATGAATTTAACCTTAGGATTCGTGGCATTTAATTCTTTTATATGTTTTAAAGAAGCATCACTACTTCCGTCATCAACATAAATTATTTCATAATCTTTAATTGAACTAGCAATTAGATTTTCTACTATTTGCTCGTATAATTTATAGATATTTCCTTCCTCATTATAAGTTGGTACAACTATGGAAATTTCCGGACTTTTTAAAACATCATTCATCCGTACGAAGATAAATACAAATAACTATGCAATCAAGATAAAACTAACTGAAATTGCGTTTCATCATTTTAATGTGTCAAAAAATCGCTTAGTTTCTATTATATTTGCAGAAATAGTAAAATGTCAGAAAACGAACGCATATCGACAAATAAAGCGCCAAAACCTGTAGGTTTATATCCTCACGCACGAAAAGTAGGCAATTTATTGTTTTTATCAGGAGTTGGTCCACGCACTGCTGGTTCAGATGCTACGGATTCAGCAGTGCCAGGCTTGGAATTAGATAAAAATGGGAATTTCATAAGTTTTGACTTTGAAGCTCAGTGCAAAAGTGTTTTTGACAATGTTCGGATTATTTTGGAAGAATCTGGTTCAAGTTGGGAACAATTAGTTGATGTTACGGTCTTTTTAGTTAATATTAAACGGGATTTTCAAACGTATAATCGCATTTATGCTGACTATTTCAAAGATAACTTGCCTTGTAGGACAACCGTTGAAATTAGTTCACTTCCAACTCCAATAGCAATTGAACTTAAATGCATTGCAACGATTGAATAATAACTTTTTTCAAAAAAGATAAACTTAAAAATATGATTGGTTTTATAGTAAGAATTGCATTAGCGTTGAGTTCCTTAGGATTTAATATTTATTTATTCGCATCAGGACATTGGGGCTGGGGAATTTTATTTATTTTTATTACGGCCTTAATAATTGCTTCATTTTTTAGAAATGAAAATATGATTTTAGCTTTAAATCAAATGAGGGTTGGAAATACAGATAAAGCAAAAAAATATGTTGATCGTATATCACACCCAGAATTTCTACCGCGTAAGCAACACGCCTATATTTTATTTTTGAAAGCTGTTATGGGTGCGCAAGAATTGGGCTTCGTAAAAAGTGAAACTTTACTCAGAAAAGCAATGGAATTGGGTTTAAGAACTGCAGAAGATAACGCAGTAGCTAGAATGCATCTTTCAGGAATTTGCGCGCAAACTGGAAGAAAATCAGAGGCTGTAGCTCTTTTGGCTGAAGCAAAAAAATTAGATAAAAATGGCATGATGCGTGATCAAATAAAAATGATGCAGTCACAATTACAAGTTACGCCATCTAAGAATCAAATGCGCATGGCTCAAATGATGGGTGGAAGAAAGAAAACACCAAAAATGCGTTAATTAATTGTTGCCTTAATTCTATAAAATGTCTGAAAATCTTCGTACCTATTCAAAATCATGGGAAGACTATGAATTGTTGGATGCAGGTGGTGGAATAAAATTAGAGCGCTGGGGAAATATCATTACCATCCGTCCAGAAATGCAAGCCTATTTTCACAGCGGAATTCCTTATACAGAATGGCGGACTTTGGCACATTGGGAATTTGTTGAAGAGAAAGGTCAGAAAGGAAAATGGAAAAATCTTCAAAAAGATTCTCCTAAAAAATGGAGCATTGGCTATAAACGTCTAAAGTTTAACTTAGAATTGACAAATTTCAAACATGTTGGTTTATTTCCAGAACAACAGAATAACTGGGATTTTATATCTTCTCGCTTGAATGAAGGAGATCGATTTTTAAATTTATTTGCATACACTGGAGCAGCATCTTGTATTGCTCGGAACACTGGCGCGGATACTTTTCACGTAGATTCTTCAAAAAATGCGCTAGCTTGGGCAAAATCTAATATGGATGAAAGTAAATTGTTAAACATCCGCTGGGTGCACGAAGATGCCTTGAAATTTATTCAACGAGAAGTAAAACGCGGAAATAAATTTAATGGAATAGTAATGGATCCTCCCGCTTGGGGAATTGGTGCGAAAGGTGAGAAATGGAAGCTTGAAGATAAAATTGATGAGCTTATGAGTGCAGCATCTGAAGTGCTTGATGAAGATGGGTTTTTGGTTATGAATACGTACTCTCCAATGGTTGATGTTACTTTTATTACCGAACTATCTGAAATGTATTTTGAGGGCATGAAAAAGGAAATTAGTGAACTGTATATGGAAACAAAAACAGATAAGTTCATGTATTTCGGAAACCTTTTGCGTATCGGATAAATGGCGTATTTCTACGTTTTTTTTAGGGCAGAACTTAATGTTGTATCTTGAAATGTAAATCCAGCAGCACGAATTTTTTCATTCGAAACTTTTATTCCTTCTAGTACAATACAGGCTTGCTCTCCCAAAAATAATTTTAGCAGAAAAGAGGGTACAGCTGGCAAAAAAAATGGCCGTTTCATACTAAGTGCAACTGATTTCATAAAGTCTTTATTCGAATCTAAACCTGCGTTTGCATTGTAGGAACCAACTAATTTCTTGTCAATAGCAAAGGCAAATAAGCGACATAAATCAGCTATGTGGATCCATGGCATTGTCTGTTTTCCAGAACCTAAAGGAGCTCCTAAACCAAAATTTGTAATCTTTTTTATTCGAACTAAAGCGCCATCATTTTCAGAAAGTACAATTGGAATGCGCAGTTTTGCAACAGGAATTTTGGAAGCCAATGTATCACTCGCGTTTTCCCATGATTTTATTAATTGAGATAAAAAATTACTCCCGAAATCATCTGATTCTATGTGTATTTTATCGCTTTCTTTTCCATAACAATTAATTGCTGAAGCACAGATAAAATAGGATAATTTTGGCATTTTTTCAGCGATTTCACACAAGAAAGTAGTACTGTCAACCCTTGAATCTACAAGTTCTTTCTTTCGCTTTTTTGTCCATCTGCCAAGGCCAATGTTTTCGCCTACTAAATTTACAAGTACATCAATTTCTGAAAGTTGGCTTAGATTAATTTCCCGCGTTATAGGATTCCAGAAAATATCTTTCCTATGCTTAGGTTTACGAGTTAAAGTAGATACATCATAGCCTCTATCAATAAGTAGACTTGTTAATTTTTGACCAATAAAACCACTTCCTCCTGCAATTAAAACTTTTTTGTTATCCATTATCTATTCACAAGATTTTTTAAGTTCTAACATTTCGGGAGCTATCATATATTCATAGTCTTTACAGGCATCTTTTTTTCGATTAATCTGATCCTTTACTTCTTTAATACTCTCACTATTTATGCTATCGCCACGTAAAATCTTTTGATTCAATGTATTTAAAGATTCACTCTCTTTTATGCAGGCACAAAATTTTTCATCTTTTTGCGAACATGAAAAGAGAATAAGTGATAAACTTAAGAGAAGTAAATAATTCATGAAAAAATAAAATTGAGCGTTTAAAGATACTTAAAATCAAAGAAGCGGGAAAAGATTATTTATTTACTAAAATTATTAATTAATTAAAATTTTCTTTGCAATCGATTGAGAACCTTCGATACACAAGAAATATGTACCTGAAGCAAAGTCAAGAACAGAGATTGATTCTTTGTTTGAAGCAACAACTTTTTTTAATAAAACTCTTCCTTGAATATCTTTTAAAAGTAAAACAGCACCTTGTACAGCACCCGAAAATTCAATCGTTATTTTATTAGAAGATGGATTAGGATAAATTGAAGCAATCGAGTTAACTTCGCTAATTCCGTTAGTTTCCCCACTACAGCCACAATTTACCGTATAAACATCATTGATTGTAGTTGAATCTCCATCGTCACAAGTATCACCTGGATAAACACAACTACTGTCCTGAACATTGGCATTTGGATTGTAATTACAGGCAATTGGATCCATGCAGCCAGCAACGATTAATTCACCAACACAGTTACAATTAACATCAATTGAGTCATTCATCGTATTTGGATTTGCATCATTACATGGGAATCCCGGTAAAATACAGGAGCCATCATCAACTGTTGCTGAAGGGTTGTAATTACATGCCAGTGAATTCATGCAACCTGCGCCTACTTCTGCAGTCATGTACCGCGAAAAAGCAAACTGCGTATTCGTTTGTGCGCTGAATCCAGCAACTATAAGACGATTTCCAGGATATAAATCCATGCCATAAGCATCATCCCAATTAGCAAAAATATTCGTTAATGAGTGTCCATTTGTACCCCAAGAGGAATCAATTGTCCCATTTGAATTGAAACGAGAAACGATAAAATCTCTTGCTGCACCAATACCACCTGAACCTGTTGTTCCACATGCTAAAATTTTCCCATCTGTTTGAAAAATTACTTCATAATAAGTATCACTTGTATTTAAATTGATGACCGTTTGACCATTTACGCCAAAATTTGTGTTTAGAATTGCAGCAGATTCTGTGCGAGATTCTAATAATAAATCTGTAGCTCCTGATCCGCTATTTCCAGATAAAATTAATTGTGAGTTGTTTAAATCCACATCATAGAAATGACCAAACATAGACATATTTGTCCAAACGCCAGCTGTTCCAAAAGTTGTCATAATTTGTCCTGCACCATTAAATTTAGCGACCATCGGATTAGGATTATAATTATTGCTAATGTATGAATCGCCTACGAGAATAAGATCTCCTGTTATACCTATTGTTGCACTATAAGCAGTTATGTTTCCGCCATTATTTAAAACATTAAAGCCGTTAACGCCAAATGTATTGTCTAAGAGGCCATTATAATCACAACTTGCAACTGCTAAACAATTATATGAGAAGCCTGGAACTTTAGAATTCCCAGCTAAAATGATATTCGTTGGTGTTAATAGAATTTTTCGTGCATAATCTTCACTCGAGGCAATATCAATTGAAAAGACTCCCCCATCACCAAAACTTGACTCCAAGGTACCATCTGGTCTCAAGCACAACAAAGAAAATTTTGGATTGGCAGCAGTAATTGATATGGCACCTGCAACTAAGATGTTCCCATTGGGCAGAACTTCCATGTCATAGGCAAAGTCTGACCCTGCAGAGTTTTGATAAATAAAATATCCGTTTGTTCCAAAAGTTATGTCTAAACTACCGTCCTCATTCATTCTACCAACACACATCTCTAAATTACCGGTGACTCCTGTCGTACCACAGAAAACCATTTTGCCATTTGGCAAGGTTACAATGTCCTGAGCGTTGTCAAAGGTTGAGCCGGTAGTCCCAAAACTTGTATATCCAATGGTATTAAAACTTAAATCTAAGGATCCAGGAGCTTGGCTAAAAATAGCCTGAGAGAGCAAAAGACAAAGCAAAGAAGTGTAGAATAATTTCATAGCAATAATTTTAACAATAAAATTAGAAAAAATATTGAAATTGAAAGTTAAAGAAAAAAAGATATTTTGGTTTCATATATAATTATTGAGTGTTCGCAATCGTACCAGTAAATTACTTGAATGTTGAAAATCAAGAATTTAATCAAAGTGAGGGCTATTTGGTGAATAGTAACGAAACTAATTTCGGCCTTGAATTTCTTGGTTTTAGCTACTGAACTGAAACTGTTAATTTTTAAAATTTCTGCAAGAACATTTTT
>RFPM01000025.1 GCA_009926125.1 Flavobacteriales bacterium
TTTGCATGAGAATAGTAATACAACGTGTTAGAGAAGCATCCGTAAAAATAAATGATGAAATTGTAGGGGAAATACAACAAGGACTTCTTGTTTTACTTGGAATTGAGCATGTTGATTCCGAACTTGACGCTGATTATTTAATTCAAAAGTTAATACATCTCAGAATTTTTGGCGATGACGAGGGGAAAATGAATCTTTCTGTCTCCGACATTTCTGGCGACTTGCTTATTGTAAGTCAATTTACATTATTTGCAGATACAAAAAAAGGAAATCGCCCAAGTTTTATTCGTTCTGCAAAGCCAGAACAAGCAATTCCTTTGTATGAATATTTCTTATCTCAACTTAAAAAATCATTTAGCGGAAAAATTGAGAAAGGAGTTTTTGGCGGAGACATGCAAGTTGAACTTATAAACGATGGTCCAGTAACGATTATTATGGATTCTAAGCATTTATAAGAATCTTTTTTTTAATTTTAGACATGAAATATTTTATTTTAATTCTTTTATTTGCCTTTGTCTCTTGTGATACAGAAATAAGACCTTCTTCTATAATTGAGAAAAATAAAATGATTGATATAATGGCAGAGTCACTTGTACTCGAAACATACTACCAGTCGCTTCCTGGAAATCCAGCATCAAATAAACATGCCTTAGACTCAACTGTTAATCTTGTGTTTAAGAAATCTGGTATTACAAAAAATAATTTTGAAGAAAGCTATCGATTTTATTCTTCAGATCTTGAAGAATTTAAGAAAATGCAAACTGAAATCATGGAAAAATTAGAAAAGAAAGCCCTTTAATTTTATAATTCAATCTGCTTTGCATTTATCTCCTCTCCTAAAAACTGCGAAGCTTTCTTGTTGAAAATGATCGCGTTTTCAGTTGTTCGGTAGCTGCATGTTCCTCCTCTAGAAATACGTACTTCCATGTCTTTGTTTCGTTCTAAATAAAGACTTAATTTTTCTGCAACTATAGGTCCTTGAGAAATAACCTTAACTTTTTCTCCAACTATTTTTTGAATTTGTTCTTGAAGAATAGGGTAATGTGTGCAGGCTAATATAATAGCATCAATTTTGGGATCTATAAGCATTAGTTTCTTAACATCATCTTCGATAAATAGTTTCCCTGCAGAGGTTTGGTGAACATCATTTTCAATTAATGGAACCCACATGGGACAAGGGTGTTGAGATACAATTATTTCTGGGGCATACTTTTGTAATTCAATCCTATATGAATCAGATTGTATTGTTCCAATAGTCCCTAAAATCCCTACATGTTTAGATACTGTAAGAAAACCGATTTCCTCAGCGCTTGGTCGAATAACGCCTAAAACGCGTTTTGTAGGATCAATTTTTTCTAAATCTTTTTGTTGAATTGTTCTCAAGGCTTTTGCTGATGCTGTATTGCACGCTAATATAACCAATGGGCAACCTTGAGAAAAAAGATAATTTACGGCTTCCAAGGTGAAATCATATACTAAATCGAAAGATCGATTTCCGTATGGAGCACGAGCATTATCTCCTAAATAAATAAAATCATAATTCGGCAAAGATTTTCGTATCTCAGAAAGAACTGTTAAACCGCCATATCCAGAGTCAAAAATTCCAATAGGAGAATACGTTTTCATAGGATAAAACTAAAAAAAAAGGCAACCGATAGATTGCCTTTAAATTAATTAAAAATTTAATTATTTGTTTTTAATGGAATCAGCATCTAAACGCAATAATTCTACCATTACTTCTGCAGTACAGTCAATTCCGCCTTTAGAATAAAGTGTTGCGCTTTCATCAATTATGTAATTTATTTTTTTTCTGTCTGCAACAATTTCTATTGCTTTTGTAATTCTATCTAAAATAGGCTTATTAAGTTCATCGTTGTAAATTTGAAGCCCTTTTTCTAATTCTTGTTGTCGTGCCTCTAATTCTTGCTGCTTACGCCCCATTTTTTCCTGCTCCATTTTTAAAAGAACTGGAGATAAATCCTTTTCCTTTTGCTGAAAAATAACATAGGCTGCTTCAAATGCTTTATTCATTTCTTGGAGTTCTTTCATCCCCTCTAATTTATAAGCATCAAGTTCCTTTATAGCTTGTTTTCGTGATTCAAGGGTGTCTAATAGAATTTGAGAATTTACATGCCCGATTTTTGACTGAGCAAAAGAGCTAGCGGAGATAATTAAAGAGATTGCAATTAAGATGTTTTTCATATTATTTCATATTTATTTATTTATTCCCATTTCTTCCAACACATCATCGCTGATATCTGATTCCTTTGTAGCATATACCAAATTACTTTGGTTTGCTTTATCAAATACAAACGAATAACTATCCCGTTTTGCAATTTTTTTCATTGCAGTAAATATACGATCTTGTATTGGCTTTACTAATTCTTGTCGTTTTTGAAAATAGTCACCATTTGAACCAAAATGTTGAGTTTGTAATTCAATGGTTTCTTTCTCAAGTTTTTCTATTTCAGTTTTTCTTTTCTCTTTTTCTTCAGCAGGAAGAAGAACTTCCTCACGATCAAAATTTGCTTTTTTTGCTTTTATTGCAGCATAGCGATCTTCAACTTCTTTTGTCCATTTTGTCGCTAAGCCATCTAATTTTTCTTTTGCTTGAACATACTCAGGAACATTTTTTAAAATATATTCCGAGTCGATATAAGCAAACTCTTGTCCATTTACTATATTTCCTCCAATAATAAAAAACAAAAAGAAAATGTATTTTAACATACTTTATTTTAATTTGTTAAGAACGGCGAAGATAAACAATTATTGTTAAATTCTTCTACAGTTCCCCCAAGTTCATGCCAATTGAAAAACTTAATTTCGGATAATACCCTTTTGTTCCAATTGAAATATCACTCGCGCTTCCATAACCAGAAGACCAAGAGTTTAATTTATCAAACCCTAATCCATAATCTAAACCTAGCATTCCAAACATTGGTAAGAAAACCCTGATTCCAATACCTGCAGTGCGCTTTACGTTAAAAGGGTTAAATTTATCAAAACTAGGGTAAGTGTTGCCCCCTTCTAAAAATGCTAAAGCGAAAAATGTAGCTTGAGGATTTAAGGAAATAGGATATCTCAATTCTATGGTATATTTTGTTGCAATTGGATCTGCGCCAGCAGAAGATATTGATTGATCTTCATAACCTCTTAAAGCAAGAATTGATCTTCCTCCTATTTGGTTAACTCCAGAAAGTCCGCTTCCACCCATTGAATATCGTTCAAATGGAGACACCCCTTTTGCTTTATTATATGCTCCTAGATACCCCATTCCAAAACGAGACATCAGAATGAGTTTCTTATCCTTACTCAGAGGTAAAAACCATTCAGCTGTAAATTTAAAACGATAATATTCCAAGTATTTATATCTCTCTTGTGGTGAAAGCAAAGAATAATCCTTGCCTGTTAGAGAAGAATATGGAAGTGTCGCTTTTGACAAGAAAGTGAAATTTGAGCCACTTTGAGGATAGGTAGGAGCGCTAACAGAAGACCGTTGAATTGTATATTGTAAAGAAATATCATTTGCAATTCCTTTTGAAAAAACCGGGAAGCGTGTATCATTAACTACATCATAATATTTATATCCTAATTCTATAATTGTTGAAAAATAATCATCGGGCCATTTATTTCTTTTACCAATTCCTATTCCAACCCCGGATATTGATAATCCAGCATATCCATCTTGTGACCGAAGTTTTCCATTTGAAGAAAGTGCAGTATGATTTATTGAAAACGATAAAGAGTTGGGTTTTTTGCCCCCTAGCCAAGGCTCAATAAAAGAAAAAGTATAGCTTTGATAAAATCTGCCGTTAGATTGCGCGCGCATGCTAAGCCGCTGGCCATCTCCTCCAGGCAAGGGTGACCATGCATTTTTCTTAAAAAAATTGCGTGTTGAAAAATTATTAAATGTTAAGCCAAGCGTTCCAATAATGCGCCCTGAAGAAGTTGGCCCAGCACCTCCGTATCCACCTGATAGCTCAATTTGATCAGAATTTTTTTCTTCTACAACATATTCAATATCAACGGTACCCTTACTTGGATTTGGCAATGGATTCACCTGAAATGCTTGTTCATTAAAATAACCAAGCTGCGCTAATTCTCTTTGGGTTCGCATTATATCTCCTTTATTAAATAAATCTCCAGGTTTTGTCCTGATCTCCCTAAGAATTACATAATCATTTGTTTTTGTATTACCCTTAATTGTTATTGTTCCATTTCGAGCTTCTTTCCCTTCAATAATTCGAATTTGGTAGTTAATCATATTTTGGTTAACGTTAATTTCGACTGGCATGACTTGGAAAAATAAATATCCCTGATCCATATAAAGAGAGTTAATATCTCTACCGTCTCCTGAGCCGTTCAATCGTTGCTCAAATAAATTACGGTTATATAAATCCCCCTTTTTAATTCCTAAAACAGTATCTAAAAAACTAGATCGGTATTTTGTGTTTCCAAGCCATTCAATATCACCAAAATAATATTTCTCACCTTCAGTTATATTAATTTCTATCATTAGATTTTTAGAATTTAATTGATAAACAGTATCAAATGAAATACTAGCATCTCGTAATCCTACTTTGTTAAATTTTGCTAAGAGCGACAACTTGTCTTTTTCGTAACTTGATTCAGTAAATTTAGACCGCTTAAAAATTTGGAGAATACCTCTTTGTTTTGTGTCCTTCATGGCCATCTTTAATTTCCATGTTGGGATTTCAGTATTTCCAGATATCACTATTTCTTTTATACCAATTTTATTTCCTTTTTCAATTTTTATAATAAATATTTCAGAGGAATTTATAAGCGTATCTTTTACTCTTGAAATATCGACTTTAGTATTAAAAAATCCTTTTTCCCTGAAATACCCTCTTATTTTGGCTTTGGTTTGAAAAACTAGATTTTCTGTAATGGTTTTCCCAGTAAATAATTTTATTTCTTCCCGTAATTTATCTGCATCTCTTTTGCCAATCCCTTTGAAACTAAACTTAGATAATTTCATTCTTGCCTCAACAGCAATTGTAAGGTAGACAATCCCTGCGATTTCTTTGGTGACGTAAATAGCGACGTTTGAAAAAATCTCCTCATTCCATAAATTTTTTATAGCATTTGAAATATCATTGCCAGGTAAAATAATTTTCTGCCCCTGCCTTAACCCTGCAATTAATTTTATTGCTTGATGGTCAAAATTATCTGCTCCAATTACACGAATAGGACCAAGTTCATATTCTTTTGGTTGGCTATAACTGAAATCTATATCTCCTACAGTTATTCCATTTTGTCCGAAAAGGAAAAATGAACTAAGGATATATAAGGACAAAATATACCTCATTTTTTTGCTTCTAATTGAATAGAAAGTTTTCCAAATCGCCTTTCTCTATTTTGATATTCTATCACTGCGCTAATCAAATCATTTCTCCTAAAATCTGGCCAATGCGTATCTGTAAAGTAAAGCTCTGCATATGCAATTTGCCAAAGTAAAAAATTACTTATTCTTCTTTCTCCACTTGTTCTAATAAGAAGTTCCGGATCAGGAATCCCTTTAGTTGAGAGATGCTTACTAACCAAGTCATCGGTAATTTCATTCGTAGTGAGAGTTCCATTATTTACAGCATGAGCAATAGATTTTATTGCCATTTTAAGTTCCCATTTGGCACTGTAATTTAAGGCAAGAATTAATGTTAAGCTGGTATTGTCTTGTGTTTCTATAATTAAGTTTTTTAGACTTTTAGCACAATTTTCTGGAAGGCCTTCAATATCTCCAATCATTAATATCCGCACCCCATTTTCCATTAATTCAGGTGCTTCTTTCATAATGGATGCGACCAATAAATCCATTAATCCGTCAATCTCATCTTGTGGGCGACTCCAATTCTCGGTAGAGAAGGCATAAAGCGTTAAAAATTTAATCCCTAATTCTTTCGCTGTTTTAATGCTGCTTCTAACAGATTCTACCCCTTCACTATGTCCAAATAGTCGATTTTCTCCCCTCTCGTTAGCCCAACGACCATTTCCATCCATTATTATGGCAATGTGTTGTGGGATTTTTTCAGGGATTATATTTGCTATTAAATCAGTCATAAATTATCTGAGGATAACGAAAGTAACTAAATATTCTTGCCCAATCAACTAAATATTGTTTTTACAACAAAAATACATTTATGAATAGCGAGGCTTAAAATAGTATATCGATGAGAGATAGTAAGGTTATTCAGCAAGAACAATTAGCTTATTGTCAATTAATTCAACCACGCCACTATTAATGGAAATTGAAATGTGATTAGCATCTATTTGTTTAATCATAGTATTACTTCCAGACTCTTCAAATTTTTCTGCTAATTCCACAATAATTTCTCCTGTTTTTAAGGAAGAAATAATAGGTGTGTGGTTATTTAATACTTGAAAAATTCCAGCTTGCCCAGGAAGTGAAACTGACACGACTTCTCCGTCAAATATTTTGTTCGTAGGCGTGATAACGTTTAATTCCATGATTTAGGCTTCAGCTAACATTTTATCTCCTGCAGCAATTACATCTTCAATTCCTCCTTTTAAATTGAATGCAGCTTCAGGATATTTATCAAATTTTCCGTCTAGGATGTCATTAAATGCTTTAATTGTATCTTGAATATCAACTAAAACACCTGGGATTCCCGTAAACTGTTCTGCAACGTGAAATGGTTGAGATAAGAAACGTTGAACTCTTCGTGCACGATGAACAATTAACTTATCTTCTTCAGATAACTCGTCCATTCCAAGAATCGCAATTATATCTTGTAATTCTTTGTAGCGTTGAAGTGTTAGTTTTACACGTTGTGCACAATCGTAGTGTTCGTCACCAACAATTTCTGCAGTTAGAATCCGAGATGTAGAATCCAAAGGATCCACAGCGGGATAAATTCCAAGTTCTGCAATTTTACGAGAAAGTACTGTTGTTGCATCTAAGTGAGCAAAGGTGTTTGCTGGTGCCGGATCTGTAAGGTCATCCGCAGGAACATAAACCGCCTGAACAGAAGTAATTGAACCACTTTTTGTTGAGGTAATTCGTTCTTGCATTGCGCCCATTTCTGTTGCCAATGTTGGTTGATAACCTACTGCTGAAGGCATTCTTCCTAGTAAGGCAGAAACTTCTGATCCTGCTTGTGTAAAACGGAAGATGTTGTCAACGAAAAATAAAATATCTTTTCCTTGCTCTTCGCCGTCTCCATCTCTAAAATATTCTGCAATTGTTAAACCTGAAAGAGCAACTCGGGCTCGTGCTCCAGGAGGCTCATTCATTTGTCCAAATACAAATGTCGCTTTTGATTCTTTTAAAACTTCTAAGTCTATTTTTGTAAGGTCCCAGCCTCCAGCCTCCATTGAGTGCATGAATTCATCGCCATATTTTATAATTCCAGACTCGAGCATTTCGCGCAACAAGTCATTTCCTTCTCTTGTTCTTTCTCCAACACCTGCAAAAACAGATAAACCTCCGTGTCCTTTTGCGATGTTGTTTATTAATTCTTGAATCAAAACTGTTTTTCCAACTCCAGCTCCTCCAAACAAACCAATTTTCCCACCTTTTGCGTATGGTTCGATTAAGTCGATAACTTTAATTCCTGTGAGTAAAACCTCAGTTGCTGTTGAAAGTTGGTCAAATTTTGGTGCTTCACGGTGAATAGGAAGTCCACCGGTGCTATCCATAACATTGATTCCGTCGATTGCCTCACCAACTACATTAAATAAGCGACCTTTAATTTTATCTCCAGTTGGAACTTTTATAGCCATTCCGGTAGCAATCACAGGCATTCCGCGCATGAAACCATCCGTTGAGTCCATGGAGATTGCGCGTATAGAATTTTCGCCAATATGCGATTGCACTTCTAAAACAACCCTTGTTCCATCAGCTCTTCTTACTTCAAGCGCATCATAAATATTTGGTAGAGAGACTCCGATTTCAAATCGAACATCTACTACTGGTCCGATAACTTTTGAGATTTTTCCTTCAATAATTGACATCTTTACTATGGATTTTAATTTTTGCGCAAAGATACATATTTTTTTAAGTGACTCATATTTTTGAGAAACTTTTTAAATCTTATTTCTGTAAATTCTTTAGTAAAAATTTTACAGGGAAATACGAAAACAAGATACTGAGTGTGCTCACTGAAATGAGTATCAAGAAAAAATCCTTAAGCGCTAATTTTACAGGAAATGGTATGCCAGCACCAGGAATCTGAAGCAAACCAAATTCTTGTTGCACTAAACAGACGGTATATCCAACGAGCAAACCTATAAGAATTCCGGCTCCCGAAATCAACAAGCCCTCTAAGAAAAAGATTTTAAAAATATGCTTCTCGGTGAGTCCCATGCTTTGAAGGGTCTTAATATTTTCTTTTTTTTCTACAAACAACATTGTTAGCGAGGCAACTAAATTAAAAGAAGCTAGAATAAAGATAAATATCATAATGAAAACAACTATTAATCTCTCTGACTTACTCGTTTTAAAAATCAACTCGTTTTTTTCATAATTTGTTTTTACAACAAAGTTGTCTCCAAGGATGCCCATGATTTTAGTTTTCATTTCGTCATTTGATATCTTGGGCTGCACATCAATATAAATATGAGAAAGTTCGCTAGAATAGTTTAACAAGTTTCGTGTATTTTCTAAGGGCCAGAGTATTTTTTCTTGGTTGATTTCAGTGTTGTAATTCATAATTCCTGCTATCGAAATCTGTCCACTGTAAAATGGTGTTTTTCCAAATCGTATTTTTATATTTCGTTTTGGTGCGTAAATTAAAATTTGCTCGTGTTCACTCTGGAAGCCTTTTTTCGCGTTAAGCTTTTGCATAAGTTCCACTCCAATTATTCCATAAGCAGCACCATTTCTTTCTTTAAATAATTCATTTCCTGCTAGTAAATGGGATTTAATTTTTATAGATTTTAGAAAATTACTTTCAACTCCTATTAAGGTTGCGTTTACCCATTTCTTTTCGTGCCTTAAAACGACAACTTCTTCAAGCCCTTTTGAAATACTTGAAACTCCCTTACATTTTTTTATTTCGCGCCAATTAATTTCACGCTCATCAAATGTTTTTCTTTTTTTTGTGGTAATCGTTATATCAGGTTCAAATTCACTGTAAAGTGATTCAATCATTGTTTCTATTCCATTAAATGCTGAGAGCAAAATAATCAATGCTGCAGTTATTACAAATACACCAACAATAGATATTCGCGTAATTAAGGTAATAACATTCTTCTTTCTTGAAGAACGTAGATACCGAAACGCTATGTAAAAAGGTATATTTATGATTATTTTTTTAGAAGCTCATCAATTTTCATTGCATAATCAATAGAATCGTCAATATGGAAGGTGAGATTTGGTATTTTTCGCATATTTTTTAGGCGTTTCCCTATATCTAGTCTTACTTTGCCTTTATTTAAGTTTATATTTTCCAACACAGTTTGTTTATCCGGCCCGGTAAAAATACTGAGGAAACACCTTGCGTGAGAAAGATCAGATGTAACGCGTACGATTGTAACTGTAACCATTGCACCAAGGCATATTTCTGCACTGTGTCTTTGGAAAAATACAGCCAGCTCAGTTTGAATTACTGCTTCAATTTTATTTTGACGAATCGATCCCATAAAAACAAAGTTAAAGAATTTAGACGGATACAGCTCTATATGCTTTGAAGTTGAGCGCATAATTGCAATAAACTCACATGCTAATTTAGTGATTACTCTCTTTTTCTTTCATTTTTAGGGATTAATGTATCTTTGCATCATGAATACCATTCGTCAAATTTTTAATTATTCGTTTAAGTATAAGAAGCTTGCTTTTTTAACTATAATTGGGAATTTACTTTTCACCTTTTTTAATCTCCTTTCCCTAGTTTTATTTATTCCTTTTTTACAACTTATTTTTAGTTCTGAAAAGCTGCAAACTGTAATCCCAAAGCCCACCTATTCTGGAGATATTTCCCTGTTGCCTGAGTTTATAATAAAGAGTTATAATTTCCAGATGCATGATATGGTTATTCACGACCCTAAGCAAGCATTATTTTCCGTTTGTATTATGGTATTCTCAGCTTTTTTTCTGAAGAATCTTTTCAGATATATGGCAATATGGTTTCAATCGGAATTGCGTTTTTCAGTTGTACGAGATGTCCGCGATGAATTATTTGAAAAATCCATTCACTTACCCTTATCTTTCCATACGCAAGAGCGAAAAGGAGATTTAATTTCTCGAATGAGTAGCGATGTTGGAGAAATAGAAAATGGCGTAGTTGCACTGCTTGAAATACTATTTAGAGATCCCATCTCAATTTTTATACATATAGTTTCATTATTTTATATTAGTCCAGCTTTAACATTAGCATCTTTTTTCTTACTTCCTATTTCTGCATTTGTAATTTCTCGAGTAGGAAAAAGCCTAAAAAGAACAGCCCAACAAAATCAAGAACAGCTCGGCTTATTAATATCATCAATAGATGAAAGTTTAAGCGGGGTTAGAATTATAAAATCTTTTAATGCAAGTGGATTTATTTTTAATCTGTTTAAAAAACTAAACCTACGCCACCAAAAGTTACATACTAAAACCATGCGTAAAAAAGATGTTTCTTCTTTGTTGAATGAAACAATAGGAGCTGGTGTTATGATGTGCTTGGTTTGGTTTGGAGGGCAAGAGATTTTAGATAACACGAATAATGGTCTTACTGGAGAATTATTTTTAACCTTCATTATTATTTTTTCGCAATTATTACGTCCCATACAGTCAATATCTAATGGGATGGCATTAATGAATAAAGCTAAAGTTTCTTTAGATCGAGTGAATGAAGTGCTTCAGACAGATGAGAAAATTACAGAAAAACCAAATGCGAAAACGATTGTGGATTTTAAGTCAAAAATTAGTTTTGAAAATATTTCTTTCAAATATGCAGAAGAAACAATAATTTCTTCATTTTCTTTAGAGGTTAAAAAAGGAAAATTAATTGCTATTGTTGGTGAATCAGGAAGCGGAAAATCTACACTCATGGATTTACTACCTCGGTTTTACGATGTAAATGAAGGGTCTATTCTAATTGATGAAGTAGATATTAGAGACTATAAAATTGCGGATTTAAGAGGATTAATTGGAATTGTATCTCAAGAGTCTATTCTTTTTAATATTTCTGTTTTAGAAAACATTGCTTTTGGAGACCCAAATCCAGATAGAAATAGAGTTATTGAAGCTGCTAAAATCGCAAATGCCCATGGTTTTATTTCCGATATGGATGAAGCTTATGATTCAATAGTAGGCGAGCGCGGTAATAAATTGTCTGGGGGACAAAAACAAAGATTAAGTATTGCTCGAGCGGTATATAAAAATCCAAAAATTTTAATTCTAGATGAAGCAACATCAGCTTTAGATACAGAATCAGAGATGTTGGTTCAAGAAGCTCTTGAAAAATTAATGCAAAATAGAACCTCTTTTGTAATTGCCCATCGCTTAAGCACAGTAAGAAATGCCGACGAAATAATTGTATTAGCAAAAGGAGAAATTATAGAACAAGGCAACCACGAGGATTTAATGAAAAAAAGAGGTGCATACCAGAAGTTTTGCACACTCCAAGGTTTGAAGTAATCTATAGCTTCTGAACATTATTAAAATACATTTGTTACATTTGCAACATAAAAAAAACAAAATGACTCTCCCTAAAATTACATTTTCTACTGAACAAGAAACTGACTTTTATAAAGTTCTTCGTTCTAGAGTAAACAATTATTTTAAAGAAAAACAAATTTCGCGTCACGCAAATGCTAATATGGTCTTCAAGACTATCTTTATGTTAGCCCTTTATTTAGTTCCTTTTGGCTTTATCCTATTTGCTGAATTATCAAATCCTGTGCATTACTTCATGTGGGTTTTAATGGGCTTTGGAATGTCAGGAATTGGTCTTTCTGTAATGCATGATGCCAATCATGGAGCGTATTCTAAAAATGAAAAAGTAAATAAATTTATTGGTAAAGTGATTTATTTTATCGGAGGAAGTGATGTTAATTGGCGTATTCAACACAATGTTTTACATCATACATATACAAATGTTGCTGATATGGATGAGGATATTGAATCAATTTCATTTTTACTACGATTTTCCCCTCATACAAAAAGATACAAAATCCACCGTTTTCAATTTATATATGCTTGGTTTTTTTATAGCTTAATGACAATATTATGGTCTTCCACCAAAGATTTCAAGCAAGCCCTTCGTTATAAATCCAAAGATTTAATCAAAACACAGAACTTAACATTCACAAAACACTTAGTTTCAATCATTATCACAAAATTATGTTATTACGGACTTTTTATTGTTACGCCATTGGTCTTGTCTAATGCCCCTTGGTACTTAATTATTTCAGGATTAATAACAATGCATTTAATTTGTGGTTTGGTACTAGCAGCAATTTTTCAACCTGCACACGTTGTTCCTACTTCTGACTATCCTCAGCCAGATAGTACAGGAAATGTTGATGCTGATTGGGCAATTAGTCAATTATACAATACTACTAATTTTGCTCCAAAACATCCAATTTTTACTTGGTATGTAGGAGGTTTAAATTACCAAGTTGAACATCATTTATTTCCAAATATTTGTCATGTTCATTATCCAAATATTTCTAAAATAGTGAAGCAGACTGCTCTTGAATACAATTTACCTTATCATTCTTATAAAAACTTCACCTCAGCATTAAGAGCACATACTAAAATGCTTTATAATCTTGGGAAGTATGATGATGCCCCTGCTATACATTAATTTATTCTCTTGAAACTTTAGAGGATACCGGTTTTTTTGGTTTAAAAATTAATCCTTGTTAAAAATACGCTTAGATAAATTTGTTTGGTGTGTTCGACTTTGCAAAACGCGATCTCAAGGTACAGAACTTATTTCAAAAGGTCAGATTAAGCTTAATTCTCAAACTACAAAGCCTTCAAAAGAAGTAAAGTTTAAGGATGTAATTTCTTTTCACAAAAATAATGCAATTTTTTCATATAAGGTTATAGAATTATTAGATAAACGCGTTGGCGCAGCGCTCATTGAAAATTTTATTATAGATATTACTCCAATAGAAGAAAAGGAAAAATTTAAAGCATATCAGCTAGTGCGTCAAATTTATCGGCAAAATGGCGACGGTAAACCCACAAAAAAAGACCGTCGAGATTTGGAGTCTTTTTTTGAAGATATTGATTAGAAACTTATAATTTTTTAGTTTTTTTGAAAAAGGTCTCTTATGCTTTAATAGTCAATCTTTCCCCGATGATATCACTTACGATAATTCCATCTTTAAAAACAACATTACCATTTACAAATGTCTTTTCTATGGTATGTGAAAATTGTATTCCCTCAAAAGGCGACCAAGCACAAGAATACAAACAATTTTCCTTTGTAACGATCGGCGATTTCTCTTGGGAAATAACCACTAAATCTGCTTTATAGCCCTCTCTAATAAAACCTCTCTCTTTTATTCTAAATAAAATAGCAGGAGAATGGCACATTTTATCTACTATTTTTTCTAAGCTAATTTCACCTTGCTTTACTTTTTCTAACATTGCGAGTAGCCCGTGTTGCACCAATGGGCCTCCAGAAGGAGCATTAAAATAGGATTGATTTTTTTCTTGTAAAGTGTGTGGTGCGTGATCAGTTGCAATCACATCAATACGATTATCAAGCAAGGCCTTCCATATTCCTAAACGGTCACTTTCTTTTTTTACAGCCGGATTCCACTTAATGAAATTCCCCTTTGAATTGTAATCTTTTTCTGTAAACCATAAATGATGAATACACGCTTCTGCAGTTATTTTCTTCTGTTCTAAAGGAATTGTATTGTCAAATAAGTGTGTTTCTTTTTCCGTAGAAATATGTAAAACATGCAAACGGCCCCCATGTTTTCGGGCCATAGAAACAGCAAATGCAGACGACTTATAACAGGCTTCTTCACTGCGAATTATAGGGTGTTCTTGTATCGGAATATGTTCACCATAGAGTGTTTTTGCTTTTTCCAAATTTGCTTTTATCGTATTTTCGTCTTCACAATGAGTTGCAATTAACATTCCCACTTGAGAAAAAAGTCCTTCAAGTGCTTTTTCATTGTCAACCAACATATTTCCTGTAGAGGAGCCCATAAAAACTTTAATTCCGCAAACATTTGTAGGGTTCGTCTTCAAAACCTCAGCTAAATTATCATTTGATGCACCCATAAAAAAAGAAAAATTAGCTATTGAGCTTTTTGATGCTATCGCATATTTTTCTTCTAATAATTCTTGAGTTAATGCATTTGGAACTGTATTTGGCATTTCCATAAAAGAAGTTATTCCTCCGGCAACAGCTGCCCTAGACTCAGAAAAAATTGTACCCTTATGTGTCAGTCCGGGCTCTCTAAAATGAACTTGATCATCAATACATCCTGGAATAATTAATTTCCCACTTGCATCTATTTCAACTGCCCCACAGTTATTTTTAATGATGCCACCAATTTTTTCAATTCTATCTTCTTTTATTAGAATGTCAGAGGTAAATACTCGGCCTTCATTTATAATAGTTCCGTTTTTCAGTAGATAATTCACAATTTCATTTTTTTCATTTTCCAAACACCAAAAATTGCTTCTTTAAAAATCCCAGTGCTCATTTTGGAAGTGCCATGAAGGCGATCCACAAAGACAATTGGCAATTCTCTCACTTTAAAACCATGTTTTAGCGTAGCATATTTCATACAGATTTGAAAGGCATAGCCTTTAAAGGGATTATTTTTTAATTGAATTGTCTTAAGAACATCTTTATGGTAACACTTGAAACCAGATGTTGTATCGCGAATATTTATTAATAAAATTAATCGGACATAAACACTTGCAAAATAAGACATTAGAATGCGTTTCATAGGCCAATTTTTTACCCCTCCTCCCTTACAATAGCGCGATCCTATCGCAAGTCCTACGCCTTCAATACACGCCTGTCTTAAGTCTTTTAAATATTTTGGATTATGCGAAAAATCACAATCCATCTCAAAAATATAAGTATAATCATTTTTTAATGCCCACTCAAAGCCATGAAGATAAGCAGTTCCCAAGCCCATTTTAGAACTTCTTTTTTCTAAATGTACAAGTCCCGGGAATTTTATTTGCAATTTTTCTATCTCTTGAGCCGTACCATCTGGTGAATTATCGTCAACAAAAAGAATATGGTAGCCCTCTTGTAAATCTACTATTTCCTCTGTAATTAAAGAAACATTTTCAATTTCATTGTATGTAGGAATTATAATTAATGTGTCGACTAGCATCTTAAAAACGAAGTTAAGCAATAAAGATCAAAATATATTGTGACTATAGCTTTTAAAAAATGATAGAGGCACAAAAAAGCCCGATTTTAAAAAAATCGGGCTTTTTGTTAAATATATTAAAAGATTAAGCTTCTTCTGAAGTTGCTTCTTCCTCACTAAGCTCAGGGCTAGTTGTAGAATTCTCAGTATTTTCTGCAGTTTCGCTAACTTCTTCTTCAACAGCAACTTCTTCTTCAATCTCACCTTCAGCTTCTTCTCCTTTAACCGCTCCACGAGCCATTTTTACAGAGACAACAACTGCATTTGCAGGGTCTAGAAAAGTAATTCCTGGTATATTGATAGTATTTACTCGGATAGCACCACCAATATTTAATGTAGAAATATCTAATATAATTGCCTCTGGTAAATCTTTGGAAAGACCAACACATTGTAGGTTCCTAAAAACAAGCATTAATTTTCCTCCAGCCATAACACCAGGAGAAGAACCAACTAGTCTAACAGGTAATTTTATACGAATCGATTTAGTTTCGTTTAATTCTAAAAAGTCTACGTGCTGTATGGTATCTTTTGTAGGATGTTGCTGTAATTCTTGAATAATTCCTACTGCAGTTTTTCCATCAATATTTAACTCAACTTGGTAAACATCTGGAGAATATACGATTTTTTCAATCGCCACTTGCTTTACAGAAAAATGTGTCTGTTGACCCTGTCCGTAAAGTACACAAGGAACCAGACCTGCAGAGCGCAGACTCGAAGCATCCTTTTTCCCTACGTTCGCTCTAAGCGAACCGCTCAATTGTACTGTTTTCATTTATATTTAATTTTAAGAGATTACAAAATGTGAACTAATTGATTCGTTATTTACCAATCTTTTGATAACATCCGCAAACAATTCTGAAACAGAAACGACTCTGATTTTAGAATTCTGCTTCATCAATGGAATTGTATCAGTAACAATTAGTTCCGTTAATTTAGAGTTTGATATTCTATCATATGCAGGTCCACTCAAAACTGCATGTGTACAAAAAGCCCTAACGCTTTTAGCGCCTTTTTCAATTAATAAATCTGCAGCTGTAGTAAGTGTGCCAGCCGTATCACACATGTCATCAATAATAATAACATCTTTGCCCTTAACTTCTCCAATGACAGTCATTTCTGCTATCTCATTAGCTTTCTTGCGGTTTTTATGGCAAAGAACAAGTCCACAATTTAGATTTTTAGCGTAGGAATTAGCTCTTTTAGCTCCACCAACATCAGGTGCAGCAACAACTAAATTATCAATATTAATTGAAGACATTTCCTTTAAAAATAATGTGGAAGCATATAGATGATCTACTGGAACCTCAAAGAATCCTTGAATTTGATCTGCATGTAAATCCATTGTAATAACACGATCAACTCCTGCAGCCATTAGCATGTTTGCAATTAATTTTGCTCCAATTGCAACTCTAGGTTTGTCTTTTCGATCTTGTCTTGCAAAGCCAAAATAAGGTATAACAGCAATAATTTTTCTTGCTGAAGCCCTTCTTGCTGCGTCTACTAATAAAAGAAGTTCGAAAAGATTTTCAGTGGGGGGCATTGTTGATTGTACAATAAATACATCTTGCCCTCTAACTGTTTCTTCAAATGAAGGTTGGAATTCCCCATCACTAAAGACAGTAACTTTAACATCTCCAAGTTTTCCACCAAAATTTTTGGCAATATTATTCGCCAATTTTAAAGATGCCCTACCTGAAAATATTTTTACGCCCACTTTTTTTTTCTTAATAAGGTTGCAAAATTAAGGTTTTTATTTTTTATAAAAAAATCATAGTCTTAATAAGCTTTTAAATAAGAAAAAGTAATACTTGAGTTTTGGACAATTAGACTAATTTTGTGGTGATGTCAACCAAAAAAACCATTCCTTATTCTCTCTTTGGGCGCTTAATTAAGTATGCCCTTCCGTACAAATACTTTTTCGGGATTTCCGTCATTTGTATCCTTTCCTTATCAATTTTAGGACCTTTGAGGCCATATATTATTGGAGATATGGTTGACAATTACATTATCAAAAGTCAAAATCAAAATAAATTACTTTTTTGGTCAATGATTGTAGTTCTAATTTTGACATTGGAGGGAATCTTACAACTTTGCTCCACGTACATATCTAATCTATTAGCTCAATCTGTCATTCGTGATTTACGAAAAAAGATTTTCCAGCATTTATTATCATTTCGTATGCGTTATTTTGATAAAAATCCAGTTGGAGCTATGGTTACACGTGTCGTTTCAGATCTTGAAGCGATAACGGAAGTATTTTCTGCTGGTATAATGGAAATTGCTGGAGACATTATTTCATTGTTTTTTATTCTAACGCTAATGTTTATTACAAACTGGCAACTTTCTTTAATGACTTTAATCCCAATTCCATTTTTATTAATTGCTACCCGCATTTTTGCGCGCGCTATGAGAGACTCTTTTAAGCTTGAGCGACAGCAAGTAACGCGACTAAATACATTTGTTCAAGAACGCTTGACGGGCATGTCGATTGTCCAGCTTTTTAACCGGCAAAAGAAAGAGTTTGAAAACTT
>RFPM01000026.1 GCA_009926125.1 Flavobacteriales bacterium
TATAGGATAACCTGTTTTTCCAGTACACCAAGAATCAAAATGGACTTCGTTTTTTTCCCAAATAATTTTGTCGTACTGCGCTTTAAATGAATTTTCAGTGATAATTTTTTAAAATTTCGTTCTTGGCAATTCTATCTGGAAAATCATGCAAAACTTTTGATTCAAAACCCATCTCTTCAAGAGTAATTAAGGCTTCTCCTTGTTGTTTTTGGACTAAATTTCCACTGTATTTTTCAATGGAATATTCTTTTAGGTCCTCTTCTTTTAAATTTGCCTTCCATTTTCTTGAATAAGGAGTAAAGATTGTATAGGGTTTTCCATCATCTTTTAAGACCTCATTTTTTTCAAAGATTACATGGTCTTTTTTTCCTATGAATTCAATTTTTATTTTATTCAATGATAATTGAATTTCTTGGTCTCTTTGAAGAGCATAAGGCTCATAATCATTATTAAAATAGACTGATGAACAGTTTGATTCTTGTGCTATTTTCGGAATGATTTGTGCAGGTTCACCATAGTAAACCCATAAATCTGACCCAAGATTTTGATAGCTTTTTTTTAGACTTTGAATTTCTTGGTATATAAATAAAATGCGCTGGTCATTATTTGGTAATTTATCTAAGATTGATTTATCAAAAATAAAAATTGGATGAACAATCTCATTTTGCTTTAAAGCTTCAAAAAGACCTTTATTATCATTAATTCTTAAATCACGTCTATGCCAAAAAAGAGCAGTCATTTTTCTTAAAATAAGTGATTTATTAGCCGTTATATTCTACGAGGTTATTTTCGGTCTCCCACAGTTTGATACTCAATTCATATTTCGTATCTAATTTAGACCTAAGTAAATCCCAACAGACAACTGCAATATTTTCAGCTGTTGGATTTAAATTTAAAAATTCTTTGCAGTCTAAATTTAGGTTTTTGTGATCAAAACGATCTGTAATTTCATTTTTAATAAGGTCTTTCACAATTTTTAAATCTATTACATAACCAGTTGCTGGATCAATAGCTCCTTCAATCCATACTTCGAGAACATAATTGTGTCCGTGAAAATTAGGGTTATTACATTTTCCAAATACAGCATTGTTTTTTTCGTCAGACCAATCTTTACGAAACAAGCGGTGCGCAGCATTAAATGTTGCTCTTCTACAAACCCTCATGGATTTAAATTATTTAAAATTTGTGAGTAATGATTTCTAATTAATAATTTCAGCCAAGCAGAATAAGCGGCTTCGTTAACCTCAACATCTTTTTGAAGAAACTCAAGCGATAGCCATTTAAAAGCAATCACTTCTTCAAGATTTGGATGTGGTGTCTCATTAGAAAACCCAATTAAAATGTGGTCGATTTCATGTTCTTTTAAGTTATTATCGAGTTCAGCATGATAAATAAATTTAAAAGTGTGTTTTAAATCACAGCACATTCCCATTTCTTCTTTGAGTCTTCTTTGAGCTGCTACAATTATTTCCTCACCTTGCATTGGATGGCTACAGCAGGTATTTGACCATAATCCTTCTGAGTGGTATTTCCCCAAAGCCCGACGTTGTAATAATAATTCGTGTTTATCATTAAATATAAATACAGAAAAGGCACGATGAAGTTTGCCTTGTTCATGCGCCTCAAATTTTTCCATTACACCAATTTCTTGATCTAATTCATCAACAAGAACAACATAATCTGGATTCATTAGAGTCGGTTGAGATTAAGACGAATAATTGAAGTTAGAAGGATGCGTGCTTTTCTGTAATTAGGAAGTCGAACGCGCTCATTGAGAATAACATTTGGTTCAGTAGATTTTATTTTCTTGAATAATTTGAAATAATATTTGTAGGCCATATAAACACCAAATTTTGCTTTTCGAGGTAATTCTAAAATTCCTTTGTATCCAGCTATGAAATCTTTTTCTATGTCTTCTTCGATTTGCTTTTTAATGTTTGAATTAAAGTCTTTCATGTCTATTCCTGGAAAATAACTACGACCTAAATCTTTAAAATCAGCATTCAAATCCCGTAAAAAATTAATTTTTTGAAAGGCAGAGCCTAGCTTCATTGCACTTGGTTTTAATCTCTCATATTCTGTGTCATTCCCTTCAACAAATACTTTTAAACACATGAGTCCTACAACCTCTGCAGAGCCAAGTATGTATTTTTCATAATTTTCCGTGTCATAGGTTTTCTCTTCAAGATCCATTTTCATGGAATTTAAAAACGTTTCAATTAATTCATGTGGAACGTCGTATTTATTTACAACCCACTGAAAACTATTTAAAATTGGATTCAAGGAAATTTTACTTTCAATGGCTTTATATGTTTGAGACTTAAAATCTTTCAAAAGTTCTGCTTTATCAAAACCCTCAAAGGAATCTACAATTTCATCGGCAAATCGAACAAAACCATAAATTGAATAAATTGGTTTATGTAAATCTGAGTGAAGACATTTTATACCTAAAGAAAAGGAAGTACTGTATTTTTTTGTTGTTATCTCACTAATTTGTTGACTAAGATCGTCGAATATCTGTTTCATAAAATTAGTTTAAACCATGTGTTTTGATAATTTCTTTCGCTACAACTTCACCGGAAATAATTGAAGGAGGTACTCCTGGACCAGGAACTGTTAATTGACCAGTATAATAAAAATTTGAAAGTTTTTTGCTTTTTAATCTCGGCTTCAATATTGCGGTTTGCATTAATGTGTTTGCTAAGCCGTAAGCATTTCCCTTAAATGCATTGTAATCTTTTTTAAAGTCAGAAATACAAAAACTTTTTTTGTAAACAATATTTTCTTGAATTGTATTTCCTGTTAATTTTTGTAAACGTTCAAGTAAAATAGTAAAATACCTTTCTCTTATTTCTTCTGAGTCTTCAAGATTTGGCGCAATTGGAATTAGGAAAAACATATTTTCGCAATTTTCAGGAGCAACTGTAGCATCTGAAAGAGAGGGAACACAAAGATAAAATAAGGGAGCTGTTGGCCATTTTGGATCCTTGTAAATTTCTTTACCATGAAAATCAAGTGATTCATCAAAAAATAAGTTGTGATGTTGAAGATTTGTCACTCTTTTATTAATTCCAACATAAAACAATAAACACGAAGGTGCCATGGTTCTTTTGTCCCAATATTTATCAGAATAGTTTGCATTTTCTTCTAATAATTTTTCATCTGTATGTTGGTAATCGGCTCCGGAAACAAAGATATCTCCTTCAACAATTTCCCCCCCAATTTTTGCAGCAATAATTTTATCATTTTCAACAACAAAACCTGTGACTTCAGCGTTTGTTCGAATTTTGACGCCTTGTTCTTTCGCTATTTTTTCAAAAGCTTCTACAAATTTGTACATGCCTCCTTTTGGGTACCAAGTTCCAAGTGAAATATCAGCATAATTCATTAAAGAATAAAGCGCAGGTGTTTCGTTGGGCATAGCACCTAAAAAAAGAACAGGGAATTCAAGTAGTGAGAGGATTTTTGGATGCTTAAAATATTTTCGAATATATTTTGAAAAGGAAGAAAACAAATGCATGTTCATTAAACCCTTTAAAATTCTTTTGTCTGCAAACTCAAAGATGCTCAAACTTGGCTTGTGAACTAAGTCCTGCATGCCAACTTCATATTTGTACTTAGCATCTTTTAAAAATAACTGAAGTTTTTTGGAACTTCCAGGCTCTAAAGATTCAAACCAATTTTCAATTTCTTTCATGTTGGCTGGAACATCTGTATAGCTTTGATCAGACCAATAAACTCTGTAGGATGGATCTAGTCGTTTTAGCTCATAAAAATCTGATGAGGTGTGGTTAAATTGCTGGTAAAATCGTTCAAAAACATCGGGCATCCAATACCAGCTTGGACCCATATCAAAAGTAAACCCATTTTCAGAAAATTGCCTTCCCCTTCCGCCGATAGTTGCATTCTTTTCAAGAATAGTTACATCATAACCTTCTTTCGCTAAAAAACATGCGCTAGATAAACTAGAAATACCTGCACCTAGAAAAGTAATTTTTTTTGCCATTTAATTTTCAGAAAACGAGTAATCTGGAAGTAAATCGCTTAATTTTTTGCGAGCAATGAAAATTCTGCTTTTTACTGTGCCAATTGGAATATTCAGCTCATCAGCAATTTCTTTGTATTTAAAACCTTGAAAATGCATTTCAAATGGAGCTTTATATTCATCGCCTAAGGTACGAATTTTACTTTGAATTTCTTTTTCAGAAATAATTTCTAAAGCAGTTTCTTCATGACCTGCAGAATTTGAAATTAGAAATAAATCTTTTGAGTTGTCAAAAATAGTTTTAGATTTTACCTTACGACGGTATTGATTGATAAACAAATTTCGCATGATGGTAAAAACCCATGCTTTAAAATTCGTTTGAGGCGTATAATAATTACGATAAACAATTGCTTTTAACATCGTTTCTTGGGTCAAATCTGAAGCATCTTCTTTATTGCGCGTAAAACTTAAAGCAAATGATTTTAGGTTGTTTTCAATTCCAATTAAGGCATCATTAAATTCTAAAGTTGACATAATAAAAAGTTTTTGTTTAACATTTATTATGTAAAGTTAAACAATAATGTTTAATGTTTTGCAAAAAAGATTAAACAAAATGAAATATTTTTTAAAATGAAATAAAAAAAAGTCAATTTTCCTAATATCCATAAAGATTATAGAACTTATTTATTTTAAAAAAAAAGTTAGTAACTTGTTAGAAAAAGGTGTTAAATCAGTTTATTTAGTAAAAGATTTTAAAGTAATTTCGTCTCTGAGAATTCAATAATTTTATGAAACAATATCACGATTTACTTCATCATATTTTAGACAAGGGAGCAAAAAAAGAAGATCGAACAGGTACTGGGACAATTTCAGTTTTTGGATACCAAATGCGCTTTGATTTAAACGAGGGATTTCCCTGTTTAACAACTAAAAAAGTGCACATGAGGTCTATTATTCACGAGTTACTTTGGTTTTTAAAGGGAGAAACAAATATCCAGTATTTAAAAGAGAACAATGTTTCAATTTGGGATGAATGGGCTGATGAAAATGGAAATTTAGGACCTGTATATGGTTCACAGTGGCGTTCATGGCCTTGTGCAGACGGTCGGCAAATTGATCAAATTACCAATATTATTTCTCAATTAAAAACTAATCCTGATTCAAGACGAATTATTGTTTCTGCTTGGAATGTTGCTGAAATTGAGAATATGGCGCTTCCTCCTTGCCATGCTTTTTTTCAATTTTATGTTGCAGATGGGAAATTGAGTTGTCAGTTATACCAAAGAAGTGCTGATACATTTTTGGGTGTTCCTTTTAATATTGCTTCATATGCCTTATTGACCTTAATGGTTGCTCAGGTCTGTAATTTAAAGCCCGGTGACTTTATTCATACTTTGGGAGATGCTCACTTGTATTCAAATCATATAGAGCAGGCAAATTTACAATTAGCACGAGATTTTAGACCGCTTCCAAAAATGAAAATAAATCCTGAAGTCAAAGATATTTTTGCATTCAAATACGAGGATTTTGAATTAGAAAATTATGACCCTCATCCACACATTAAAGCGGCAGTAGCCATTTAAAATGAAAGTTTCATTAATTGTTGCTATTGATTTAGAAGGTGGAATTGGAAAAAACAATGACCTTATGTGGCATTTGCCCTCTGACATGAAGTTTTTCAAAGAAACAACTAAAAATCAAATTGTAGTAATGGGAAGAAAAAATTTTGATTCTATCCCTGAAAAATACCGTCCTCTTCCAAACCGGTTGAATGTTATTCTGACACGCAATAAAAATTTTACTGCTGATAATTGCCTTGTTTTTCATTCTTTTGAAACTTGTTTAGAACATTTTAAAAATGAAGTCGACAAAACTATTTTTATAATTGGTGGGGGTGAAATTTACAGTATGGCTTTAACATCAACTGTTTTAAAAGAAATGTTTATTACACATATTGATGGTGTATTTGGTGCAGACACCTTTTTTCCGGAGTTTGATGCTTTAAATTGGTCTAAAACAGAAATTGGTTACCAAGAAAAAAATGAAGCTCACTCTAATTCCTTTCGAATTTTTCACTACTCAAGAATTGAAGCCTGAAAATTAATTCTATTGAGGCAAGGGACCAATGTATCTGATGCAGGGATTTAATCCAACAAAACATTTATCTTGAATGTCAAAACTGACTGGTTTTTTTGAATCAATCGGAATAATAAAGTCAGCTTGATTTTGCCAAAGAATTATTTCTTTATCTTCAATGGTAGTATAAAATTTCCCTAGTTCTTTTGTGTATTTTTTGCGAAGTTCATCAAGACTTATTGTTTTATCTAATCGATAAATTTCACAGCTCACATTCTTTGGTATTTTACCTTTCCAATTTCCATTTTCGTCAAGCGATATAATTTTTTCTGAAGCTGCTTCACCTTTAAAATACAATTTAAATTTTTCACCTGAAAAAGGAGTTTTTAAACCTTTTGACATTTCTTCTGTTGGTTTAGCACCTCCGCAATAGGGTTTCCATTTCTCAACATGTATGGCTAATTTTTGGCTATTACAAGAGCAAAAAAATAGAAGAATTACTATGAATTGAATTGATTTCATATGTATTATTTGCGGAGTAATTGCAGTGCTTTTTCTCTCGCATTTTGGTCGGAGTTAACGTAATCTTGGTAGCTAGGATTTAAAATATTCTTTGTCTCATTTACAACCGTTTCATTGAGCTCGCCAATTTCCAAGAAGCTAATTTTTTTATTTAAAAAAGCTTCTACTGCAATTTCATTTGCGGCATTTAATGCGCATGCACTTGTCCCTAACTCATCCATAACGCGATATGCAAGGTCTAAGTTTTTAAATACCTCACGATTTGGTGCTTCAAAAGTTAAGTTGGGATAATCCATAAAATTAAAGCGCGGAAAATTTGTCGCTAAACGATTTGGGTAACTCAAGGCATATTGAATTGGTAGTTTCATGTCAGGCAAGCCCATTTGAGCCTTCATACTTCCATCTTGGAATTGAATTAACGAATGTACAATCGATTGCGGGTGAACGATTACGTCAATTTGCTCTGGCTTTAAATTAAAAAGCCATTTAGCCTCAATAACCTCTAATCCTTTGTTCATTAATGAAGCAGAATCAATTGTTATTTTAGCTCCCATTGACCAGTTTGGATGTTTTAGAGCTTGTTCTAAAGTTACTTTTTGCAAGTCTGAAATCGAAAATCCTCGAAAAGGACCACCAGAAGCTGTCAAATATATTTTTTCTATTGGATTATGAAACTCGCCAACTAGGCATTGAAAAATAGCTGAATGCTCAGAATCTACGGGGTAAATATTTACCCCTTTTTCTCTTGCTAATTTTGTGATAAATTCTCCAGCTACAACTAAAGTTTCTTTATTTGCTAAAGCAATGGTTTTTCCCGCTTCGATAGCATGAATTGTTGGTTTTAATCCAGCGTAACCTACGAGTGCCGTAAGAACAGTATGCACATTTGTTGCTTCAACAACTTGACACAATGCGTCTTCTCCACAATAAACATGAATATTTTCTCCCCAAAGAGCATCTTTTACTTTCTGGTAGGAATCCCCATCACCAATAACAACTGTATTAGGCTGATATTTTTTTGCTTGCTCAATTAATAAGTCTGCATTTTTTCCTGCAGTAAGAACTTGTAAGTCAAAATAATCAGGGTGATTTTCAATAACCTCCAATGCTTGCGTTCCGATCGACCCAGTTGATCCAAGAATGGCAATCCCAATTTTTTCAGACATAGCACAAAAGTAACATTTTGAAAAATGAATTACTTGAATTCACTAAAAATTAGAAAAAAATCATTCGATACAAGAAACAACTTCATCCCATGCTCTTGCGCTAAAAGTATTATTATTCCAGACTTTTTTGTATATTCCATTCTGAACTAAAATATATGAGGGAAATCTTCCTTGAATAGTCTGAATTAAAGGAACGCTATTTTTTACAGTTCTACAGCTTGCAAAGCCAAGTAACATTCGAGCATATCTAATAGAATCTTGCTTTGTTCCATTTACAATTAAGTATTCAGCTTTTATTTTTGTATTTTTTTGATGAATAAGTTTTACTGTTTCTTGAGATTGAATGCAATAAGGGCAATCTGCCAATGCTATAATTAATAAATCGTTATTCTTTGGCAATTCTAACTTCTTCTTAATAAGAACGCCCTCATTCGAAAAATCTCCCTGAAAAATAGGATTAATCGCAAAATAAATTCCAAATGGCAATATAGTAATTAGCGTAATAAATATGTTGCGTATAATTTTAGATGCAGAAATATGCTTAGATAGCAATTTTGCGCAAACAATTCCAATTAAAATTGTGAGTAAATAGGGTATAAATTTACTGAGCGTAAATGATAATCCTAAGTTGTTTAGTAATGTTTCCATTAATAAGATTATTATAATTAATGATTAATTAAAAAATAGAATGTGCACTTATTCAACAGTTACAGATTTTGCTAGATTCCTTGGTTGATCTACATTACAACCCCTCATCACTGCTATGTGATAGGAAATAAGTTGAAATGGAATTGTAGCAAGAATAGGAACAAAAAACTCATGAGATTTCGGAATTTCAATATGATAATCAGCAATTTCTTTTAAATGTTCATCTCCTTCTGTTACGATGGCTATAATTTTCCCTTTTCGGGCTTTAACCTCTTGAATATTTGATACAACTTTCTCGTAAGAATTTCCCTGAGTTGCAATTACAAAAATTGGCATATTTTCGTCAATCAGAGCAATCGGACCGTGCTTCATTTCTGCGGCAGGATAACCTTCTGCATGAATGTATGAAATTTCTTTTAATTTTAAAGCACCTTCAAGAGCAACAGGAAATAAACTTCCTCTTCCCAAATAAAGTGCATTTGTTACATCTTTAAATTCTAAGGCAATTTTCTCAATATCAGCATTATTTTCTAAGACGCGCTGTACTTTTTCAGGAATAGCTTCCAATTCAGCTATTAATATTCGGAATTCTGATTCACTAATTGTTCCTTTTTTATGCGCTAAGGAAAGAGCAAGTAAACTTAAAATAGTTACTTGGGCAGTAAATGCTTTCGTAGAAGCAACTCCAATTTCAGGTCCAGCATGAGTGTAAGAACCCGCATCCGTGATACGCGAAATAGATGAGCCAACAACATTGCAAATTCCTAAAATAGTAGCCCCTTTTGACTTTGCCAATTCAAGTGCAGCCAATGTATCTGCAGTTTCTCCTGATTGTGAGATTGCAATAACAACATCTTCTTCACTAATAATTGGGTTGCGATAACGAAATTCGCTAGCATATTCTACTTCTACATTTATACGAGCCAATTCTTCAATTAAGTACTCACCAACAAGCCCTGCATGCCAGGATGTTCCACAAGCGACAATAACAAGACGTTTTGCTTGTATCATCTTTTGTTCATACTCTTTTAAGCCTCCTAATGAAACCCAACCTTCGCTTGAATTTAATCTTCCACGGAAACAATCATGAATTGATCGAGGCTGTTCGTGAATTTCCTTCAGCATAAAATGGTCGTAGCCACCTTTTTCTAGGGCTTCCAACTCAAGTTCTAGCTGTTGAATGTAGGGTGTTTTTTCTTGGTCAGAGATGTTGTAAATTTTTAATTCCTCACCTAGCTTAATAACCGCTATTTCCTCATCTTCTAAATACACAACTCGCTTTGTATATTCTACAATTGGAGTGGCATCTGATGCTAAATAAAAATCTCCATTTTCTCCAATTCCTACCACAAGCGGGCTACTCTTTCGAGCGGCAACCATTTGACCAGGAAAGTTTTTTGAAATGGCTACAATTGCATAGGCCCCCACAACGTTTAAAAGTGCTAAACGTAAGGCTTCTCCAAACCACACATTTTCTTTCTTGCTAATGAAATCAACTAAATGAACAAGTACTTCCGTATCTGTTTCGCTTTTAAATAAATAGCCTTGTCTTATTAACTCTTGCTTTAAAGCATTGTAGTTTTCAATTATTCCATTATGGATAAGTGCTATTGAGCCATCCATAGAAACATGGGGATGAGCATTTGTGTCAGTTGGTGCTCCGTGTGTGGCCCAACGAGTGTGACCTATGCCTGAAGTTCCATTATGGTCTTGGTGAAGCATAAACTCCTCCAAATTACTAACCTTTCCGGCTTTTTTAAATACGTTTAGTTGATCTTGGTTTATTAAAGCAATACCTGCGCTATCATATCCGCGGTATTCTAAACGCTTTAATCCTTTGAGTATAATAGGAAAAGCTTGTTCTTTTCCAATATATGCGACAATTCCACACATGGTTTAGAAGGTAGTATAAGTAACAATTAATTGTGGTTTCTTCTTGTTTGAAGTATTTTTTCCATTGAAAATGATTCTTTCAGCAGAGTTAATGAAAAATCTAGGTGAGACTATTAGCCCAGTATTTTCAATAGTACCTTTTAAAACAGCTTGCATATAATCGCGTACCTCAATTCTAAAATGCTTTTCGTACTCTTCAAACCCCCCAAATATCCCCAAACTAGTATAGTAATTATCTGCACTTTTTAATTTTGTTGCAATAGATACACTAACACCCGGTTTAAAACGATAAGCTGTTTGATATTGAATAGGTAGCGTGAGACTTGCTTTGTGAATAATTGTATTAAGAGGTAAGTCATCAATATGTTTAATTTTTACTACCGCTCTATGCTTAAATGCTTGAGCATAAAATTCATTATTCCCTAATGATGGATTTTGTAAAATAGCAGCAATATTAGTTCCAGAATTATTTATTTCCAAATGTGTGAAATCTGCACACGATGAATTAATTAAGAAGTCAAATGTTTTTTTAATAGCAGCTAATTTATAGTAAATTGTGAGTTTTGAGGCTGCATCATTTAAATTAAAGTACAATGCTGCACCTTGCCCATTTGCTTGAGCAGAATTGTTTGTCTTTACGTAAAGCCCCTTAAAAAAAGTAAGGAATGTCTCATTTGATGAAAAGGTTGTTCCTCCATTATTTGCTTCCAAAATTAGACTTTTAGCAAAATTTGTATCGAGATGGATTCTCAATTGCGCATCCAAAGAATCTCCTCCAACTATTGTAGCTTGATTTGGTTTTGGTACAATAGTCCCCATTCCAATTGGAACTAAATTAGATGAATTAACAGATTTGCTTGAGAAAGAATAATAATTACTATCGATTGATAAATTTTCTGATAATTCATAAATCTCAAAAGTTTGAGCACTTAAATCACCATAATACCCTGCATACTCAAGAGCCAAAACAAAGGAATCCAATACAATTTGACTTGGATCACCAAAATCAGGATTTAAACTTCCTAAACGAAATTGCGTGTAAAAAGAAGCATCGAAACCTCCAAATTTTGGGTCCTTATAACTTCCTAAAACAGTATTTGGTGGGTTTGATGTAATTATTGAATCTTCTTCTATTGTATAGGTTTCTAAATCAAAGGTATCTGTGGTTATTCCATTTAGATAGTCATCAGGATTTAAGACTCCTTGACCAACAAGTGTATCTTTTTTTTTACAAGCAGAAATAAATACTGCAGCAAGAAAAAAAAGAAAGAAAAAGAGATTTTTGTTTGACTTCATTGTCAGTTAGACTAGAACATTTTCAATAACTTTATCAAAAAACAGCGACAATTCTTTTGCTTGATTCTCTTCATTAGTAAATGCCATCTTGTGACATTCTGAAGTATCATAAAGATCTTTTAAGTCTGGCTGAAGGTTCTCTATTGCAATAGTCACACCATCACAATGGTCTGTTATAATTTTAGAAACATTTAGGAAACTAGAGTCTTTAAATTTATCTGCAATATCTTGAGGGAAACCTTCAAAAAGTAATTTTTCAGAAAATCTTTTGTCCCATGGAGCATCAAATTTATCATTATAGAAGCTGTAAACTACTTTTGTGTCTTTAAAATGTGGGTCTTTATTATAAATATGTTTTACATATAGGGCCATAATTCCTGTCATCCAACCGTGGCAGTGAATAACATCGGGTTGCCAGCCTAATTTTTTTACGGTTTCTAGCACTCCACGACAGAAAAACATTGCTTTCTCATCGTTATCTGGGTGGCATTTCCCTTTTTCGTCTTGTAAATTTGTTTTTCTTTTAAAGTATTCTTCATTATCTATAAAATAAACTTGCATTCTTGCTGCAGATACCGATGCAACTTTTATAATCAAAGGATGATCATTATCGTCGATGCAAATATTTAAGCCAGAAAGTCTAATAACTTCATGTAATTGATGCCTACGCTCATTAATAGATCCAAAACGAGGTGTAAATACACGTATTTCTTTTCCTGCTTCTTGAATCACTTGAGGTAAGCGTCTTGCTGTGGAAGATATTTCTGTCTTTGGTGAAAAGGGAAATATTTCTTGAGTTATGAATAGAATTTTCTTTTTTTCCATTAGATTATAAATGAATAGAGTGCAAATTTAAGGATTTTAAATGAACTTTCGTGAAAAGCAATAGCTTTGTCTATTATTTAGGACTTTAAAATGCCAAAAAATAGACTGTTTACTACTTCAAGGGATTTAAGATCTGCACTAAGTTTATTGCAGGAAAAAGGATTGTCAATTGGTTTTGTTCCAACAATGGGTGCCTTGCATGCTGGTCATTTATCTCTTATAGACAGAGCTTTGTCCGAGAATGATTGGGTGGTAATTAGTATATTTGTCAACCCCACACAATTTAATAACCAGGAGGATTTAGCTCAATATCCAAGAACGCTTGACTCAGATTTATTGTTAATAGGATCCAGAAATAATTGTATCATATTTCATCCAGAAATAGCGGAAGTTTACCCACAAAATCAATTTTTTGTCCCTATAGATTTGAAAGGTATTGATGCTGTAATGGAAGGTAAATTTCGTCCTGGCCACTTCAAGGGTGTAGTTCATGTTGTTCATAATTTTTTTCAAATTATAAAAGCAAATCGTGCTTATTTTGGACAAAAAGATTTTCAACAACTTGCAATAATTCGAAAAATGGTAGCTCATTTTAATTTTTCAACTGAAATTGTCTCGTGCGAAACCTTAAGAGAATCATCAGGTTTAGCGATGAGTAGTCGAAATATGCGCTTGAATTCATCTGATATTGAAGCGGCATTAATTATTTATAAAACATTACTTTTTGTTAAAGAAAATAAATTAAAAATGAATCCTCAATCTTTAAAAACAAGCGCCACAGATTTTTTTAAATCTGGTGATTTACAGCTAGAATATTTAGAGATTGTTGATGAAAAGACACTTACGAATGCTGAAGATTGGCAATCAACTAATGTTTGTTGCATTGCTGCATATTGCAATAAAGTGCGTTTGATTGATAATATAGTTCTCTAATTCGAGAATTTGAATTATTTTTGCCTGCTATTTTAAGAATATGTTAATAAATGTTTTAAAATCTAAAATTCACCGGGTTAAAATCACCCAAGCGGATTTGAATTATATTGGCTCCATAACCATTGACGAATCGTTGATGGAAGCTGCAAATTTAATCGAGGGCGAAAGAGTTCAAATCGTGAATATTAACAATGGTGAACGACTTGAAACATACGTAATCAAAGGAAAAAGAAATTCTGGAACGATTTGCTTAAATGGCCCTGCAGCGAGACGTGCAGCTGTAAATGATGTAATTATAATTATTGGTTATGGATTGATGGATTTTGAACTTGCAAAAACCTTTAAGCCATCACTTGTTTTTCCAAATGAGCAAACTAATTTATTAGATTAGATTTAGTTTTAACCCTAACAACATAAAAAAAAATGACTCGATTTGAATTTCTTCAAAATAAATTGGTTTCAATTGAAGAAGCAAAAAGAAGAATCATATCTTGGAAGTTGAAAGGAGAGAAAATTTGCTTTACAAACGGATGTTTTGATATTTTACACTTAGGTCATGTTAATTATTTAGCAGCTTCTGCAGATTTTGGGAATCGTTTAATTGTAGCAGTAAATAGCGATGATTCAGTTAGAAGATTAAATAAAGCAGATAATCGACCGATTAATTCAGAGGAAGCCAGAATGTTATTAATAGCTGCTTTGGGTTTTGTTGATTTAGTTTTAGTTTTTAATGAGGAAACTCCTCTTGATTTAATTAAAGATTTACAGCCCGATGTACTTATCAAGGGTGCTGATTATGATGCATCGGAGCATGATTCCTCAAATATAAAATACATTGTAGGTTCAAAGGAAGTTAGAAGTTATGGTGGTGCAGTTTGTACCGTTGATTTTGTTCCGGGATATTCTACAACTTTAATTTTAAAAAAAGGAAATTAATTTTTTTATTTTGCTTGCAACTTTTATTGGTTGTTTTTAGTCTTAAAATTAAATACCTTTACGAATTAATTTTTCATATGATAAGCATGTTTAAATTTACTCTTCCTTTCCTATTTATAAGTTGTTTTTCTTTTTCACAAGTTCCAACAGCAAGTTTTTCTGCTCTTCCAACAACTGCTTGTATTGGAGCAGCAACTGTATTTACAAATACATCTAACGGAGGAACTGCTCCACTTTCCTATCTTTGGAATTTTGGCGATACTACTTTTTCAACTTTAACGAGTCCAACTCATACTTTCACTAGTGCAGGAACTTTTAATGTAACCTTACTTACAACATCCGCAAATGGACTTACCGCCAGTGCATCTCAACAAATAATTATTCAAGATGTTCCTAATCCTACATTTGTAGCACCAATAAGTAGTAATTGTGCACCTGCATCCATTAATATAAATAATACTACACCTTCTGTTGCAGGATCATCTTATTTATGGAATTTTGGAAACGGTTCAACTTCAATTCTTGAAAACCCTCCTGCTCAAACTTATAATACTAATGGTTCTTTCACTGTTTCTCTTACGATAACAACTTCAGCAGGGTGTTCAGGAAGTACTTCAATTCCAAATTTTATTACAATTAGCAATGTAGCACCATCTTTTTCTGCAGATTTTGAAGGGGGCTGCTCTCCCTTGACTGTTCAATTTTCAGATCAATCTGTTTCGCCATCGCCTTTAAATCCTATTACCTCATGGTCGTGGAATTTTGGTAATGGTCAAGTTTTTAATGGTCAAAATCCACCAGATCAATCATATACTACCTTAGGTTTTTATAATGTTTCTCTAAGTGTAACAACTCAGTCAGGTTGTTCAGGGACAACGGTTTTAGATAGTTTTATAACTGTAGGTCAGATAAACTCAATGAACTTTACAGTTGATTCTCCTATTAATTGTATTAAAACGGATGTTGAATTTACCCCTACTGTAGTTGTGAGTCCTGCAAATCCAAGCGCTCCAATTACCTATTTTTGGGATTTTAACGATGGATCTTCATCTACAGATACTATTCAAAACCCAACTTATCAATTTGAATCAGATTCAGGGTATTTTGATGTTATGTTAGTTGTTGAATATTTAGGATGTACGGATACGCTTGTTATGAATGATATGGTCTATATCAACGCTCCTATAGCATTCTTTGATCTTGATACAAATCTAATTTGTAATCCCACTCCTTTAGTTTCTGCTATTTGGCCAGCTGTAGCGATAGTAAGTGATACCTCTGTTCACGGACTCTTAAGTGACAATGTTCAAATGATTTGGCAGTGGGGTGATGGCTCACCAAATACAGAATTAAATGATGCTGAGCTAGACGACGCTAATTTAGGAAGTACTACGCACAGTTATACGAATTATGGCACCTATGAGATCCAGCAAGTAATTAATAATTTTACTACAGGCTGCAGCGATACAAGCAAACAATTTTATTATGTTTCTCGCATTACTTCCGACTTCTCAATTCCTAATGATACTATTTGCCAAGGAGTCGAAATTCAACTCTCTGATTCGAGTTCATCTTGGAGTTCTCATTCAATTGATTCTTGGGCTTACAACATGGGAAATCAAGAATTTGTAAATAATGGTCCAAATCCGACATACTCGTATCCTGCTCCTGGAAATTTTGCTATTACTTTAGTAGCATCTAATGATGTTGGTTGTTCAGCTTCATTTACTCAATTTATAAGAGTTTTAGCTCCACCTTTTGCTGTAATATCGACACCAGCAGCAGATGAGGGTGGATGTTCTCCTCATTTGGTTACATTTTTAAATTTGACAGTTCAACCCCCATCATATAATCCAATGAATCATTTTGATTGGTCTTTTTCCGATGGTTCACCTGGAATTACTACCTTACCTGTTCCAATAACAGTTCCAGCAACTCCTCAAACATCAATCCAACATACATTTAATGGTGAAGGTGTTTATGTTGCAACCCTAACGGCTTATAATGATTTTGGCTGTTCTAGTTTTTCTACAAAAGAAATAATTCTTACAAAACCTACTGCCTTTTTTACATTGGATAATATTGTTTGCAATGGCGAGGTACTTAATACAGACAATCTATCAGTTGGTGTTTCACCTGTAAACTATCAATGGTATATTGATAATACAATAGGTGATACTTTATCTACAGATTTTAATCCAAATGACCCTTATATTGAACAAAATGTAGCTCCTGGTCAAACAAGTGCAATTCATAATTTGATTCTAATAGCAGAAGATATAAATGGCTGCAAAGACACTGTTTCAATTTCTTTTACTACATCTATTCCTAATGCTAATTTTACAGAGAATTTGCCTAATTCTGTTCCCTGCCCTCCGATAACAGGAGCTTATCTAGATGCATCAACTTCTTATGGAACGATAAATACTTGGCTGTGGGATTTTGGTAATGGCAATCAATCTGGATTACAAAACCCTTCAAATACCTATTTTTTTCCTGGAAACTATGATTTGTCTCTTTCAATTACAGATCAATATGGTTGTCAAGACGATACATTATTCAATGATTATATAATCGTTGGAGGTCCAAGTGGCGTTCCTCAATATGATTATGATGTTTGTACTCAAACAGCAAGTTTTTTTATAACAAACCAAAATAATATTTCTTCAGTAGTTTGGAATTTAGGAAATGGGACAACTCAGACAAACCTAAGTTTTGATTATATATATAATATTGGAATCTATTCGCCTAGTGTAATATTAACTGATGCTGCAGGTTGTAATGTTCCTTATCCTATAAATCCTCAAATAGTAGTCACTAATTCCAATGGCCTTAATGCTAATTTTTCTGCAGCTCCAAATCCTGTTGATATTAATACCGCAGTAACTGTACTTAATCAATCTTCAACCATCAACAACTTTTCCGCTTGTTAACCCTTATACAATTAGTTTAACAATTGGAAATGCACTTGGCTGCTCTAGTACTTATAGTCTTATAATTAATGTAAATCCAGATATCGTTCCTATACTACCAAATGTATTCACTCCAAATGAAGATGGTATTAATGATATTTTTGAATTAGATTCTGACTATTTTTCATCTTATGTTTTCACTGCTTTGAATAGGTGGGGAAATGTAGTTTTTGAAAAAGATAGGGACCCATCTTTCCCATTATTTTTATGGAACGGAAAAACTAATGGTGGTGAAAATTGCATTGATGGTGTTTATTTTTATCGCCTGAAAGGTTTGTTAACAGGAGGAACCGAATTTGATAAAACAGGGTATATTACACTCGTTAATCAATAAGGCATTATTTTTCTTCCTCTTCAAAAAAGAAATCTATGTTTTGCGGGTTATTTGATGCAGCATTATAAGCTAGAACATCACATTTTTCATTTTCTGGATGACCATCGTGTCCTTTTACCCAAATAAAACTTAGCTCGAATTTAGGATGAAGCTCTAAATAACGTAGCCATAAATCGGCATTTTTTTTTCCTTTAAAGTTTTTCTTTTCCCATCCAAAAACCCATTTTTTAGAA
>RFPM01000027.1 GCA_009926125.1 Flavobacteriales bacterium
AATGTGCTTGTAGCCATCTACCTCACTTGCTCTAAGAATGGTTTGGCCATCCTTTAAAATTAATAAATTGTCATCGACATCGATATAAGTATCAGAATTTTCTTCAAAAATAATTTTGTGATTGGGCTTCCCTTTAGTTAAATCAATTAGATGGTACTTCAAATTATTTTGATGCCGGTTCATCGTTTGAAGAATCAACTGATTAGAAGATGACGACCAATTTAATCTTGGAATATACTCATATTCACCTAGGGCTAAATTGCTAATCGCTCCAGACTTTACATTTACCAAATGTGCTGTAACTTTACTATTGTCTTCGCCAGCTTTTGGATATTTATATTCGTAATGTTCGGGATAAAGATTTCCGAAAGTTTCCAAAGAATATTCTTTAACAGCTTTTTCATCAAAACGCAAAAACGCAATTGTTTTACTGTCGGGTGACCAAGCATATCCTTTCGTTATTGAAAATTCTTCTTCGTAAACCCAATCTGTCGTTCCATTGATTATCTTATTACGCTTTCCATCCAATGTTAATTTTGTAATTTTTCCAGTTTGCAGGTTTTTAACAAATAAGTCATTTCCATAAATATATGAAACCATTTTTCCATCGGGAGAATACTCCGCCAAGGTCTGAGGATGATGTTTTTCGTCAAGTGCTTCTAATTTTTTTGTTGCAATGTCAAATAGAAAATATTCTGCCGTGAAACTTCTTCGGTAAACTGCTTGTGTAGCAGTTAAAAATAAAATTTTTGTTTCATCAGAGTTAAATTCATAATCATCGTACTCAAGCATCTTTGAGTTATAAACTAAATTTTTAGAATCTACCAGTGTCTTTCCAAGATCTGAAGCGTCTAATATGTCATATTTTAGAATGGATAAATCATTTCCTGGTTTTGTATAATGGGTTCCATTGTTCATGGATTTAAAACCAGCAATTCCCTTTGAGGAAAATTCGAATTTTTTCCATATTTTTTCAATTGAAAGCTCTTGAGCAACAATTTTAGTAAGACATAGAAAGAAAAAAGCGCTAAAAAAAATATTTTTCATGAGTGTGAATTTACTTGCCGAAATTAAGATTTTTTTTTTCACTTAATGACAAATTCAAACATTATTGACTTCAAATCTCTCGAATTGTTAACAAAAAATTAATCACAAAGCAAAAAAAAAGAATTAAATTTGTCTCATAATTTTTTGAGTGAACTCCTAGAGGCAATTTTTATGCTAAAACCATTCAAAAAAAATGAAATTACTTGTTAAAAATTATTTTTTTTACAAAGCTTCTAATCGTTTATTCATTAATCTAAATTAACCCTTATGAAAAAAAATCTACTATTATTATCATTTTTTGCGGCAACTTTTTCTTTTGCTCAAAATTGTAGTCAATTATTTATTTCTGAATATATTGAAGGCTCAGGAAATAATAAAGCATTAGAAATATACAATCCAACAGCTTCTGCAATAAACCTTTCAGGTTATCGCATTGAACGTTTTTCAAATGGATCTGGAACTTCTGCTAGTGGTGGTGTTTTAAATTTATCAGGATCAATTGCTGCTAATTCTGCCTTTGTTATTGCAAATGGTCAGATAACAACAACAACTTCTTCTCCAGCTTGTGATCCAATTTTACAAGCAATGGCAAATCAATTAGATGGTGTTTATCCTGCACCAACTTATATGAATGGAAACGATGCCATCGCATTGTTTAATGGTTCAACAATGATTGATATTTTAGGGAAAACAGGTGATGCTTCTATGACTTCTTCAAGTGGATGGGGTGATGAATTTCCTTATGATGGTTCTGTTGGAGCAGTTTGGACAGAAAATCATACCTTAGTTCGTAAAGCATCTGTTCAGATTGGAGTAAGCACTAATCCTAGCTCATTTATTGTTTCCAATCAATGGGATTCATTACCTCAAAATACTTGGTCTAATCTTGGAACGCATGTTTGTTCTTGCATCTCAGGAGTAAGTGACTTAGTAAATAGTGTTTCTTTTGCTGTCTATCCTAATCCATCAGCTGATGGTCTTTTTAGTATTTCAAGCTCTGAGTCAATTGAATTTATTGAAGTTGTGAATATTTTGGGACAAGTTGTTATAAGTGAAAAAAAATCAAGCAATACGAAGTTTAGTACCATTGATTCTAGTCTTCTAACTAAAGGAATTTATTCTGTTAGATTGTATTTTTCAGATGCTTCCGTTGCTCAAGCAAACATTATTATTCAATAAATAAGTTATTACATTTCTTTGATTAGCAACTGTAATTTTATATGAGAAGATTATTTTTCCTTGTTGTTTCTATTTTTGCTTTGTCTGTGTCTTTTGGGCAGACAAAAATACAACTAAGTGGAACTGTTTATGATAAGTATACCAAAGAAACTCTTATTGGAGTTCGAATAGTTTGTGGTAATACGCTAATAACAAAAACAAATATTGATGGGTATTATGTCTTATCAGTTGCTGCAAACACCTCTCATAACCTAAAAGTTAGTTACTTTGGCTATGACACCTTAATTAAAATTATTCAAGCAGGAAGTACCGCTTTAAAAATTGATCTAACGCTATCACCTATCGAAAAGTTAATTGATGAGGTTGTTGTAAAAGCAGAAATAGCAAAAGCACGTGAAACACCTATTGCTTTCTCAACTTTAAGTTCTAAGCAAATTGCTGAAGAATTAGGAACAAGAGATTTACCAATGGTTCTTAACTCTACTCCAGGAGCGTATGCAACTGAACAAGGTGGTGGTGTTGGTGATGCTCGTGTGTCAATTCGTGGATTTGACCAACGAAATATTGCTGTTTTAGTAGATGGTGTTCCTGTGAATGATATGGAAAATGGTCAAGTTTACTGGAGCAACTGGGATGGAATTGGAGATATTACGCGCTACATGCAAGTGCAAAGAGGATTAGGAGCTTCTAAATTATCCATAGTTTCTGTTGGTGGAACAATGAATATTGTAACCAAGGGAATAGATTCTAAAATGAGCACTTCAATTAAACAAGAAGTCAACGGTTATGGTCTTTTTAAAACAGCATTTGGATATAATACGGGCTTATTAAAGGGTAACTGGGGAATAACTATTGCAGGATCAAAAAAATGGGGTTCAAGTTATGCAGATGCAACATTTGACGATGCTTATTCTTATTTTATGAAAGTTCAAAAGAAATTTGATAAACATTTATTGAGCTTTGGAGTGAATGGCGCTCCCCAATCACATGGTCAAAGAACTACTCGTTTACCAATAGCAGTTATAGATAAAGGATTAGCTGAAAGATCTGGGATAAATTACCAACAATCACTGGATTCAATAGCATTAGTAAGTAGTTCCCAGTTTACAACTACTTCGCAAGGAGCAAGAGGTATTCGCTACAATCCCAATTACGGAATGTTAAATGGGGAAGATTTTAATGAGAAAATAAATTACTTTCATAAACCGCAGTTCAACTTGACACATTCTTATAATCCAAATGAAAAAATAAATCTCACAACTGTAGCCTATGTTTCAATTGGGAAAGGTGGAGGCACCTCAATGAAAAATACTTTATCGGATAGGGATTCTACAAATGGCTTGTATGATATTCAAGGGGTTTACGATCTGAATAAAACAAATTATTCTCCACTTTACAGTGTAAATGAGCATGTTTCAAGTAATTATTTACGTTCAGCAAACAACGATCATAAGTGGTTCGGTCTATTATCAACTTTTAATTATAAGCTAAGTAATAGTCTTACAAGTATGTTTGGAATTGATGCACGGTATTACAAAGGAGCACATTACCAATCGGTTTATGATTTGATGGGGGGAGACTATGCAATTGATAATTCAAATAAAAATCAACCAGTAGGTGCAGGAAACACATCCTATGGAATGAAGAGAATTGGAGATATAGTTTCGTATCACAACGATGCAACTGTGAAATGGGCAGGTTTTTTTGGACAAATTGAATACAAGAAAGACAAATGGAGTTCATTTTTAACCTCATCATTTAATATGACTGGTTATCAAAGAACTGATTACTTTAAGAAGAAAGATCTTGTGCTTTCAGATACAACATTGGTTCAAGCCGTCGGTTATGGTGATACACTAGTTTATAATGGTGTTTCATACAACAATAATTCAACTCAAGCACGATTTGCAACTACTGATCAAAAATGGTTTTCGGGAGCAACGATTAAAGCGGGGATGAATTACAATATCAATTCACATGAAAATATTTTTTGTAACCTGGGATATTTAAGCATTGCTCCAAAAATGAATGCGGTATTTGATAATAACAACAAAGAATTCTTGCAAATAAAAAATCAAGAAGTTTCATCTTTTGAATTGGGGTATGGTCACAAGAGTAAAAGATTCTCTTCTAATTTAAATATGTATTACACTTTATGGAGAAACAAACCACCACAAAATACGCCAACGGTTGTTACCCCTGATGGAACATTTTCATACAACATCAATGGATTAGACGCACTTCACAGAGGAATTGAAATCGATTTTATTTATAAAATTTTACCAAATCTTGATTTTGAAGGTTTGGTGTCTCTTGGAGATTGGAAAACAATAACAAACAGTAAAGACTCAACACTTGTAAATATTGTTGATAATAATAATATTATAGTTACTTCATTTTATTTTGGCGCAGACAATGTGCATGTTGGCGATGCTGCTCAGGTGCAATTAGGGACTAGTCTTCGCTATGAAATCATTAAAAATCTATATTTTAAATTAAGATTCACCTATTTTGATAAAAACTATTCAAATTTTGATCCACTTGCGCTAACAGGTAAGAATATCAACAGAGAATCATGGAAAATGCCAAGCTATGGACTTTTAGATCTAAACTTTGGTTACGATATCACCTATGAAAAAATAAATTTTACTTTTACTGGTGGAATGATGAATATTGCTAATACTATTTATATTTCAGATGCACAAAATGGTGCTAACTTTAATGGCGCTACTTCAACAGTATTTGTTGGAATGGGAAGAAGATTTAGTATGGGACTCAAAGTTGGGTTCTAATAAATAAATAAAAAATAAATAACATGAAAAAAAATAACGCCTTTACTCTATTATTAGTTCTACTAAGTTTTATGGGAAATACTCAAGCTGTTTTACCAACAAGTTGGAGTTTTACAACTGCAAATCTCCCAACTGGTTGGAGTGAATCTGGAACTATGTTTTATGCTGCTTCTGGTAATACACCTCCAGCCATGAAATTTGACAATACTGGAGATTACTTGCTTATTAACTTTAATAGCAATGCTGGAAATTTAACTTATTATCTTACAGGAAATAGTTTTGCAGGAGGAACCTTTACTGTTGAAGAATCGAATTTAGGAAGCGTTTGGACAACCTTACATTCTCATACTTCACCGCCGAGTGCAACTTATACAATGTTTACAGATGTGCCATTAGCAACAACAAGATTTATCCGCTTTATATATACGAATAAAGTTACTGGAAATATCGGATTAGATGATGTAAATATAACTGTTGGCGCCGCAACACCTGCACAAGAAATTAATGTGAAACAAGGAGCAACAACAATCGTTTCTGGTGGATCTTATTTTGCAAGTTCTTCCGTTGCATCAATGACCCCTTCAACCTTTACAATTGAGAATCTTGGTACTTTAAATACTTTAAACATTGCTTCAGCTACAATTTCTGGAACAAATGCAGCTGATTTTTCTGTTGCTTCTTTTCCTTCAAGTGTTTTAGCTACATCAACTGGTAATTTAGTTTTAAATTTCACTCCAGCTGCTTCTGGAACCAGGATTGCAGTTTTAACGATTGCAAGTAATGATGCGGATGAAGCTTCTTATATCGTAAATTTATATGGTGTTGGAGGAACTCTTGCAACAGAACCAAGTTCACAAGCTTCTAATTTAGTTTTCTCAAATGTAAAAACATATAGAATAAATGCATCGTTTACAGGAACTGCAGCTGTTGATGGTTATCTTGTGCTGAGGAAAAAAGGTTCTCCAATAACGGGAGTGCCTGTAGATGGAACAGTTTATCAAAGAGGTGATATAGTTGGTGATGCACAGGTTGTTTTTAGCCGAAATGCAACGTCTTTTTCACCAAATAATATTATCGCAGGAACAACTTATTATTTTGCTATTTATACGTATAATGGCCCCAATAATTTTAGGAACTATAATACAACGGCTCCATTGTTAGGAAATAGTACAACTCCTGCCACAATGCTTCCTGCATCTTATTATAGTACTTTAAACACAGGTAATTCTTCATTTGAAATGAATTTACATGCTTTGGTAAATCCTCACCAAATGCAATTTTATAGTAACTATGCTAATTTCATGGTTTATTTATTTGAAGCGCGAGATACAACATTAGATAGAAGAGTCGTAACCTGCGTTTATAGCGGAGAAAATAAAATTTATACTGAACCTTTTGATTGGTCCTCTAATGGTTATAGTCGAGAACACACTTATTGTCATAGTTGGATGCCTACAAATCCAGCTCAGGCTTTGCCAGAATACAACGATTATCACCATTTATTTCCTACGAATTTAAATGATGTAAATATTGTTCGGAGTAATAACGCTTTAGGTGTTGTTGTAAATGTAACATCAACGTATTTAGGATCTAAATTTGGAACTGATGCAAATGGACAGACTGTCTTCGAACCAAGAGACGAACACAAAGGAGATGCAGCAAGAGCTTTAATGTACGAAGCAATTTGCTATACAACTATTAGTGGAAATAGCTGGGCTTTACCAAATTATCAAAATCAATATTTACTTAAGCAGTGGCATTTTCAAGATCCACCAGATAATTGGGAAATTGCAAGAAATGATTTTATTGACTCTCTTCAAAATAATAGAAATCCATTTGTTGACAGTATTGATTATGCATGTTTTGTTAATTTTTCAAATATGACCTATGAACCATTAGCGTGTGAGGCATCTATTAATGAATTATTAAACAATGGATTTATTACTTATCCAAATCCAAGCAAGGATGAAATAAATTTACATGTGGATGCTACAACTATATCTTCTTATCAAATAATTGATTTCCAAGGAAGAGTTGTATTATCTTCGGATGTTAATAATCTAGCTCTTGTGAAAGCAAATATTTCAAAATTAAATGCAGGAACTTACTTGGTAAAGGTAGAAACTCCATTTGGGACAGCGCAACGATCAATTGTTGTTGAATAATGATTAGACTCATTTTAATGAGTTTTTTAGGAGCAAGTCTTTTAGCTTGCTCTTCCCATTTAATGATACATCACTTATCACCAAAACAAGAGATAGATTCTTCTGTGTCTAACTCGTCAAAAATTGACGAACTGATTCAGCCCTACAAAGATTCACTTGACAAAGAAATGAATCAAGTGATTGGTTTCTCAAAAGATAATTTTGAAATTCAACGCCCTTCTTCCTCCCTTATGAATTGGTGCGCAGATGCAATTTTTGCAAACCAAACAAAAAATGTAAAATTAGCACAGCCTATTTTTTGCTTACTAAATACGGGAGGTTTGCGCTCTACAATTGGCAAAGGAACTGTTTCCATAGGAGATATTTATAAATTAATGCCTTTCGACAACACAATCGTTTGGGTTGAACTTCCAATAAGTTCTATTGCTGAGATCGAAAAATATTTAAGTCAATCTGGAGGTGAACCAATAGCAAATGCTAAATTGGAAAATGGAAAATTGCTAATAAATGGAAACAATGAAAAAATGACTCATTTTTGGGTTCTTACCTCAGATTATTTGATGAATGGTGGAGATAAAATGAGTTTTTTTGAACAAAGAACAAATGCAATAATGAATGGAAAACTACTTAGAAATGCATTTATTGAAGAGGTAAAAAGTCAAGATACTTTAATTTTTAATGAAGAATTAAGAATAAAATAATGCGCGTGTGAAAAGAAGAAATTTTATCCAAAATATAGTTTTAGGAACAGGAACTCTACTTGTTTCACCTTCACTTTTTAGTCAAGAAAATCTGAAGAGAAAAAAACGCCTTGTGATTTTGCATACAAATGATACACATTCAACAATTGAGCCTTTCCCAAGCAAGCATTCTAAATTTCCTAACATGGGAGGTGTTTCCAAACGCCACACTATTCTCCAAAAAATTAGAAGTGAAGAAGAGCATGTTTTATTATTGGATTCAGGAGATATTTTTCAAGGAACACCTTTCTTTAATACTTTCAACGGAGAGCTAGAAATGAAATTGATGTCGCTACTTCAATACGATGCTGCAACAATGGGAAACCATGATTTCGATATTGGTTTAGAGGGCTTTTTAAATGCAAAACAATTTGCGATTTTCCCCTTTTTATGTGCGAATTACGATTTTTCAGAAACAATCCTAGCGGGACATACAAAAGCCTACCAAATATTTCATAAGGCCGGAATAAAGATTGGTGTTTTTGGAGTAGGAGTCGCACTAAAAGGATTAGTATCCGAAGATAAATATGGAAAGACACGTTACTTAGATCCTATTAGTACGGCTAATAAGATAGCAAGTGAATTAAAATCTAAGTCCTGTGATTTAGTAATTTGCCTTTCACATTTGGGTTTTGAATACGAGAACAAATCCATTAATTCCGATAGAAAATTAGCAGCAGAGACTCAAAACATTGATATAATTCTTGGAGGTCACACCCATACATTTTTTGATAAACCGCTTGTTCTTAAAAACTCAAAAAACAAAGATGTTTTAATAAATCAAGTTGGATGGGGTGGTGTTTATTTAGGAAGAATAGACATCGATGTTGAAAGCGGCTTTTTTCAAGCAGAAAAAATTTGCGTTGATTAAAAAATCAATGAATTCTATTCTTTAATTATTTCAATTGAATCAATTGAATCACCTTCACGAATTTGATCTAAAACATCCAATCCTTCGGTTACCTTTCCAAAACAAGTATGGTTACGATCTAAATGAGCTGTGTTTCTTCTTGAATGACAAACAAAGAATTGAGAGCCTCCCGTATTTCTTCCGGCATGAGCCATTGATAACACACCAGTATCGTGAAATTGATTTTCACCATCTAATTCGCAATCGATTTGATATCCCGGACCACCTGCACCAGTTCCATTCGGACAACCTCCTTGAATAACAAAGTCAGGAATCACCCGGTGCCACTTCAAGCCAGTGTAAAAACCTGATTCGGCTAATTTTACAAAATTAGCAACTGTTTTCGGTGCGTCTAAATCGTATAATGCAACATGCATTTGTCCTTTATTCGTAGAAATTACTGCTTTCATATCTTAATTTTTGTGCAAAGATAAGTTTACTTTACTGTATAGAAAAATAGAGTTGTAAACAATTTAGTATTACTATCTCTGTTGAAAACTTCGTTAATAACACTTTAAAAGTAAGAATCAATGCAGTTAAGTAGCACCTTAAATTTGTAATTATCCACATTAATAAACTATAAAGATGTTTAGCACACTGATAAAGCGGAAACTAACTGATAATCAAGTAGCAAATATTTTTATTAATGCACTTTACGATAGCATTGATAATGGCTTTTCTGAAGTTGCACAATTAATTAATGAAGATTTAGCGTTTACAACTTCACCAAATATTGATAAGGACAATAATGGAGAATTTGGCTTAATTGTTATTGTTGGTAATATATCTTATTTAGAAAGCACCTTTGATGCTGACCAAGCTGAAAGAGTTGAGAGCATTATTTTTGAAAAACTTTCGAAATTTTATGATCTCGATGCAAACGCTTTTAAAAAAATTGTAAAAGAATACCAAAATTTTATTTTACGTGTCAATCATCCATCAAAAAATTGGATTTATGGAATGTCTAAAGCAGTCTTTCATAAATATAAATTAAATGAATTTCAGGATGAATATTTCCGCAGGATGCAGGCTCCAAATCCATTATTTTTAAAGAGAATGGATGAAATAATGGGTAATTTTGTATGGAACTGGGATGCATTTTTTAAGAAATACCGCCTCTAAGCTATTTTCTAGTAACAGTACTTTAAAATAGTGAATGTCAATCCAAAAAATACGAGTATACTTAGGAATAACTGACTCAGTGATTTATATCCTTTTTTTCTAATTCTTATGTAGTTGCCAGTACCTAAAACGACACCAATAATAAGCGATAAGAGAAAAGGATTCATTACATTAATCCAAATTGAGTGAAATGATGTGTGAAATGCTTTGAATGCAATAAAAGCCATTGCTCATAATTCAAATTTCCATAGTAGGGGTGAAGCGCTGTTTTTTTTTGGTCTTCAGAATACATTTCTTCAAAATCAACCCAAGCCATTGTAAATTCATCTATAGCTAATTCTATGTCAGTATTTCGCAGAGGAGTATTTTCTTTTGCAAATGGAACTTGAATATTTTGAGGCATTTCTTTATCGTTGATTAAAAAAGCTTGCATTCCTTTAATTTTCTCTTCAGGAATTAGGAGTTCATGATTTCCTATGCCACAAGACATATAAATACAATCGCTTAAATGCTCAATCATCCTTTGAGGAGTCATTTTTCCCCAAGATGCTGATTTTTTTTTGTCTAAATTTTCTAGGATTTCAAGAAAAGCGCATAAATCTGCTTGAACAAATTCCATTTGTTATTTTCCAACTAAGATGTGAAGACTCCTTGGAACTACTTGAACATTTAATTCACTTTTTACCAGAGTAGGTTCACCATCATATTGAGCCAGACCTTGAGAGATATTTATTTTTGCTTTTTTAAAGGATATGACCTCGGTAAATTGTGAGCGATCTGAACGCCCCATGAAGAATTGGTAAACCAATAATGGAATGCGCCACCTCGAAAAAGGTTTCAATAAGATTAGTTCTATCTTTCCGTCTGTAGCATCTGACTTTGGCGAAAAAATAAAGCCATTTCCGAATTCTGATGTATTTGCAATTGTACACATCACTACGGGCATTTTTTTAATTTGTCCGTTTGTATCAATTGATATATTAATCGGATTGTATTTAAAATACTCTTTAAAAACATGTTTAACGTAGGTCCAAAAACCACGTTTTTTGTCTTCATCAAAGCGTTTTGCAATGAGCGCATCTATTCCATAGCCTCCAAAACCTAAAAAAGGGTTGTCGTTTACAAGAACAGTATCCATCTGAATTTCATTCGTTGAATTAATACATAAAATTGCCTCTGGAATCGTTAAAGGAATATTCATGTGCCGTGCTAAACCATTACCAGATCCAATTGGAATAATAGCTAATTTAGTTTTTGATCCAATTAAAGTGGTTCCAATTTCGTGAACGGAGCCGTCACCACCAACAGCACATACAATATCAATGTTGTTTTTTATCGCTTCTTTTGCGATTTCAATTGCCTGACCTTTGTAACTTGAGCTTTTAATTTTATAATCAAATTGAGTGTGATCTATATGCTCATGAATTAGCTCTGGAAGATCGTCTTTTCGACGAACACCAGATATTGGATTTATGACAAACCAAATACTTTTTTTCATGATTAGCAACTTATTTTTTTATTTGTATTGTCCAACATTTAATAATAAAACATAAGACAATATTCAAAATTCGTTACATTTTATGATAATTCCTAATTTTTAAAACGATTTTCTCAATTAAATCTTTACTTCGCAGACATTACTATTTCTTGAATCTACTTAAAATATGTATTTTTGGTACACAAATTTTATTAAATGAAAGAAAAAGAACTAAATAAAAACAGAGAGCATTTACTGAAGTTACTTTTGGATAAATCAGCATTAAAGCAAGATGTTGCTGATGATTGCGAAAAAGTTTTCAGGTCTTTTAAAAAAGCAATTTGTAAGGAATTAGATGCGCTAAAGTTGAAGATTAAAGATCCTCGGATTCGTTTAAATTATGAAGACAAAGGAGAACACGAAATTCATGCTTACATTGGAAGTGATGTCTTGGTTTTTAATTTGCATAGAAATGTTTTTAAGATGCCAGATAATGATCCACTTTGGGGGACAGCCTATTTCAGGTCGAATGAAAATAATGGCTATTTCGGAATCATCAATATTTTTAATTTTTTAGCGGAGTCTTTTCTTCAGCATCGATTGAACGACAGTGGTTATCTTATAGGCCGAATTTTTATTAATCACGAACGTCATTTTTATGTTGAAGGAAAAAGTCACCTTGGCTCACTTTTTCGAGATACACAAAATTCTGTCGTGAATGACGAGTTCATTGCAGCGATTGTACAACTATCTTTTGCCTATGCTTTACAATTTGATTTACACATCCCACCTTTTGACTATTTCAGTGAAATCACCGTAGAACAAATTCAGTTAATGGGAGAAAGTTTAAAGCTTCAAACTGCAAAGAGATTAGGTTTTAAAATGAAAGCTGACGAGTCTGATAATATTTAAAAAATATAGCACATAACCTTGCAGTTAAAGAATTTCACACTATATTTGCAAACTCAAATTTGAGAATTTTTGATTTTTGGCCCATTCGTCTAGTGGTTAGGACGCCAGGTTTTCATCCTGGTAACAGGAGTTCGATTCTCCTATGGGCTGCATAAAAATTGGTTTAATAGCCAAAAAAATATTAATTTAGTACAATTAAAATAATTTAATAAAATAATAATGGCAAATCACAAATCATCAATCAAGAGAATTCGTTCAAACGATGCTAAGCGAGTTTTAAATAAATATCAACATAAAACTACACGTAATGCAGCGCGTAAGCTTCGGGAATTAACAGATAGAAAAGAAGCTGAAATTTTATTTCCTACTGTTGTTGCAATGTTGGATAAATTAGCAAAGAAGAATGTAATTCACAAAAATAAAGCAGCAAACTTAAAATCTGGACTTCAGGTTTTTATCAATAAAATGTAATTTTACTTTTTGAACTAAATTGAAGGGGCTTTTGCCCCTTTTTTTGTTAAGTTTGTTTTCTATGATGCATCTAAGAATTAGTATTCTTTTCGTTATTATCAACTATTTTTGTTATTCTCAAATACAAATAGCAGCTCCTACTGACACATTAAAGTCTTCCTTTTCAACACTTGGAAAACTAGACACAATGGAAATGAATAGTATTTATTTAGCATCTTCTTTTCCTATTAAATCATTTAGTAATCGTTTTGGTTTTCCAAGTATTGAATTACTTGATATGAATTCCTCGATTTATTACCCACTAAAAAAGGAGCGAGGTCTTATAACATTTTCAGCCCTTCCTCATGTTGGGTTTTCATATTTATTTGGAACTCAGGGCACGCAATTATTAGGTTTAAAATATCAACAAGCATTTAAAAAAGGATTTTTACTCAATGCACAGATAGGAACAGATAAAACAAATGGTTTTTTTCGAAATACAGGATTTTCCAGAAGTTCTTACGCCTTTCAGTTAGCACGAAATTCAAAGCGACATTCATTTTTATTAGAGGCAAGAAGTGCTAAAGAACTTCGCGAGTGGAATGGGGGAGTGGTGAGTGATTCTCAAGCAGTAAACTTTTCACCAGAATTACTTCCTGTAAATAAAAATGATGCTTCCAGCCTTTTAACGAATTCAAAAGTTTGTTTAACAAATTCATTTTCATTGTTTTCAGATTCTTTACATGTATTTGGTTTAGAAATAAAGCAGTTTTATGAGAATTTAAAGCGTTCTTATTTTGAAAATTCCTCTATTATCAATAGTTATGATTCTATTTATTTTGATAGTACACAGACAAGTGATACATATACTTTAAAAACGTTTGAAAATCAACTTGGTATTTTTTATAAAACTCCCTTTCTTGAATTTTCCACACATGCAGTTTTACGAAATTGGAACTATGCAAATTTTGATATTAAAAGCGATACGACAGAATTTGATATAAACGAGCAGTTTCAATTTAAAAATAAGTTCTTTCAACTTTCAAATTCTTCATCTTTAAACTTGTATGGAGCAAAAAATACTTTTCGCTCTTTTTCTGAGGTGAATTCAATATTTTCGGGTTATAAAATTGCTGTAAATCATACTTTTATAAGAAGCTTACCTCTTGTTTTCCAACGTTATTATTCTTCCAATAACGTTTTTTATAAATTGGAAAATTTCGAATTGCAAACACATCAAAAGTTAAAGTTTACAATTTCTAAAGCTTTAGGTAAAAAGTTTTTCTCTCTTGATTATTCCCTTATTTCGTTTAAGCAAAATTATTTTTTTAATACAAGTCTTTCCAAATGGCAAAGAGATTTAGCTATTTCTTCAGCAATAATTCAGCAAGCAAAAATTTCTTCAGAATTACACTTTTCAATTTTTCATATTTATCCAAGTTATACTTTTACAAGGATGGATAAATCCATTAATTTTCTTCCTCAACACACTTTTGAAACGCGTTTCTTGATAAAAGGAGGAATTTTTAAGGCAAAGAAATTAAAAGGGATGTTGGGATTTGATTTTATTGCTCTTTCTAGCTATAAAAGTTTAACGTTTAATCCGCAAATGGGAATTTATGATTTTACTTTTTTGAGTCAAACGAATATGAATTCTGGAATGTTGAATGCGGGAGTTTTTTCAGGATTTGAAGTCGATAAATTTCGTTTTTTCCTTCGTTGGGATAATTTAGCGTATTTGTGGGCTAACAGAATGCAAACTTTTATTACTGGTTCTCCGATGCCTTCTACTCAAATAAAAATTGGTCTAACCTGGGATTTCTGGAATTAGCAAAACTTCAAAAGATTTAATCAAAACGCCTTAAACTTTTATTGAAAGTACCTCTGCCATTTTTGCACCAATGTGAGCAGGTGAATCTACAACATGAATACCACATTCTCTCAGAATGCGTTTTTTAGCTTGTGCAGTATCGTCTTTTCCGCCTACAATTGCTCCAGCGTGCCCCATTGTTCTTCCTACAGGAGCAGTTTCACCAGCGATAAATCCAACAACTGGTTTAGTGCCATGTTCTTGAATCCATCTTGCTGCAAGGACCTCAAGATTTCCTCCAATTTCGCCAATTATTACAATACCATCAGTTTCTGGATCATTCATTAATAAGGCAACAGCTTCTTGCGTTGTCGTTCCAATAATTGGATCTCCTCCAATACCAATCGCTGTTGTAATTCCCATGCCTGCTTTCGCAACTTGGTCTGCTGCTTCATAGGTAAGTGTTCCAGATTTTGAAACAATACCAATTTTCCCTTTTTTGAAAACAAAACCGGGCATTATTCCTATTTTAGTTTCTCCTGCTGTAATTATTCCAGGGCAATTCGGACCTATTAATCTGCATTTAAAACCTTTAATGTATTCTTTGGTTTTTATCATATCATTAACAGGAATTCCTTCTGTGATACATACAATTACTTGTATTCCCGCAGCTGCGGCTTCCATGATTGCGTCTGCAGCAAATGCTGGCGGTACAAAAATAATAGAAACATCTGCCTTTGTTTTCTCAACTGCCTCTTGCATTGTATTAAAAACCGGTTTATCTAAATGACTTGTCCCACCTTTTCCTGGTGTCACACCACCAACGATATTTGTACCATATTCAAGCATTTGGCTTGCGTGAAATGTCCCTTCGGTTCCAGTGAAACCTTGAACAAGAACTTTTGAGTTTTTGTTTACTAAAACACTCATAATTTAGATATATTTAATTTTGAACTCAAAAGTAAGAAATGCCTTTTAAATAGCAAGTTTTTCGACCTATTTTACTTCCCAAACCTTCATATCAAATTTCAAAATTGAATTTTGCGGGATATTATCTAATTTATGATCTCCATAAGCAATAGATGGTGGAAGGATCATTTGAACTTCACTACCTTTTTTACACATTAGTAATACTTCTTTCCATCCGGCGATTAAATCTCGAACAGCAAATGTTATGGGATTTTTTTGATTGTCAAAACGTTTTCCATTCAATAAAAATCCTGAATAGGTGATTGAGACACTATCTGTATAGAGAATAAATTTGCCTTCTCCATTTTTTTTAAGATGATAATACAATCCAGAAGACGATTTTATAAATTTTAGCTTATTTCTTTTAATGTGCGTTGAAATTTTAGAATCAAAATCTTGAATTTCTTGATCAGAATAGGTTGAACAACTTGTTAGTAGTAGAAAAAGAAGAAATTGTATTAGCTTTCTCATAATTTTATTGCATTTAGTTCATATCCCTCTTTAATTAGTAATTCAATTAATCCTTCTGGTCCTGCAAGATGTGCCGCACCCACAGCAAAAAAGACTTTTTGTTTTGACATCATATTCTTCATTAGTGAAATCCACCGGATATTCCGTTCTTCCAAGAAAATCCGTGAATTTGGGAGCGAATTATCCTTTTGAATAAATGAATACAAAGAATCAAGATTTTGGAGTAAATAAAGTTCCTCTAGTTCCTTAAATTCAAGCTTTGCTTTATCTTGATTTCTCAAGGCATCTAAGATCATATTTTTTTGTTCAACGGAAGTTAAATCATCAAATAGTTTTAGTTGTTGATCAATTGTTTCTAAGCCTAGAAGAGGAATGTCTTTTTGTATAGCTTGTTTTTCAAGTTCTGATTCTTGTGACTTTGTATATTCTGGAAGCGAATTTTGAAGAATAAACTGTAGTACTAAAAATGGCTTTGCTTGCTTAAAATTCTCATCAAATTGCTCAACATTCATTAACAAAAATTCACGCGCCCATTGATGAATTGTGTCTAGTTCTTTTTCAGAAAAAATATCATTGAAACTTCCTTTTTCTAAAATCAATTTATTTGGTGATAGTTCTGCATTATTTAGTGAGTTAATCTCCATGCACAATGCTTCAGATTTTGCAAGTAAGAGCAATAGTTTTTTCGGTAAAAAAAAAGATTCTTCATCCATGATGTGAATGGTTCCAAAAAGATAAGATATTTGATTATTGGAAGGATTGCGAATTTCCCATAAGAGACTTTTTTTCTCTATTTGAGCTGATAACAGAAAAGAAAAAGTGAAAAAGACTAAGAAAAAAAACCTTTTCATATCAGTTGATACTCAGTTGTGCTAAAAAATGATGATCTTGTTCCGAAACTTTTTTACAAGAAAAGCCAACTTTATTTGCAATGATATGGAGACTATCGTAGTCGATATAGAGCCAATCAAACCAAGGTCCAGAAGTTTTTTTGTAGTGCATTTGAAAACGGAAATTTCCATAATATTCAGCATTCAGATTCATCCAAAGCGCACCATCATCATCTTCGTATAAATAGCGAATATCAGATGAGTCACAAATTAGTTGACCGCCAGGTTTCAATAGCGTTTTTGCATGTAAAAGTGTTGCTTTCAGTTGCCCTAATGTCCCTGCTATTCCTATTCCGTTCATGAGCATTAAAATCGTATCGTATTTTGTATTTGGTGCAAAATTTTCAAAAAGAACATGTTCCACTGGGATATTACAATTCCTTAAGTGCTCAGTTGCACCTAGCGAGGCTTCAATAGCAAAAACATTCAATCCTTTTTTTTGCAATTCTAAGCAATGAATTCCGGCTCCGGCTCCAACATCTAAAACATCCCCTCGACAAAGTTCAAGAGCTTTTAACTCTAATTCCGGCATTTCTTTTCGTGTACGAAAGAGAACTTCAAGAGGGATTAGGTCATCTTCACATAATTCTGAAGACACGATTATGTCATTTGCTTGTCTGTTTTCTGCGTAATCTAGAATTGCTTCTCCGATTGGATCTGATATCCTCATAAATTATGATTCATATTGGCTAAATTCACTTAAATCATCATCCGA
>RFPM01000028.1 GCA_009926125.1 Flavobacteriales bacterium
GCTGTTTGCCAGCATGAAAGACCTGTTGGTGCTGCTGCTGGAGAAAGTGCTATGATATTCTTCGAAGCAGAAACTCCAAAGCAAGATAAGATTGAACTGTTTACTAAAACAGAATAGCTTCCAGCACTGCTTGCAGTATATTGAGTGCCTGTAGCGTTCGGTATCGCTTGACCATTTAATTGCCATTGGTATGAACTTCCTGTAGATCCAGGAATTGAAAGTGTTGTTGAAGAACCAGAACAAATTTCGTCTGAACTAGTGTTTATAACACCTCCTGCAGCAGTTGCACAAGAATTTAGTTGATAAATAGATAGTGTTGAGCTAACTTCATTTGCTAGAATTACAATGTTGTTGCCATTTGGAGAGTCTTCAGCAGAAATAGTAATAATTCCTTCGGCGCCCAAATCCGGACCAGAAACGGTTGTTGATCTATTATTAGCATATCCAACATAAATAGGGTTAGTTGGATTCTCTACATTAAAAATCATTACACCACCAACTCTTTCTAATGAAACAAAAGCATAAGGTTTACCACTTATCATCTGAAAAGCAATTCCTTCTACCTCTGGGCCTTTGTCATCGCTTCTATTTTTTAAAGATGGTGTGCCAGTTGTATTTGATGCATTAAAAATTGCTGAAAAAACAGGATGTTTAGAAATTATTTGCTCTATTAGATCTTTTGAATCATAAACTAAAGCCCCTGTTGTTGCATTCCAAATACTAAAAGAACGACCACTCATAACATGTAATTCATCATAATCACCATCACCGTCGGTATCTCCTGAATATTTAAGAGCATTTAATCTACCTAAAAAACTAGTGTTTTTTAAAATTTCAGCATCTGGAAAAGCTGTTGCATCTAAATTTGTAAAAGTTGCTGAAGAAATCCTATTCGCATCTATTATTGATGTTAACTCTCTCCCGTCTCCTTCATTGGCAGAAAAAATATACCCCTGTCCTGCTATTGTTCCAAAAGCTAATGCATCTGGCATATAAGCTCCTTTGATAGGTAAATTTCCTGTAATTAATATTTCACCACTAAGATCTGAGGCATCCATTGCATTATTTGACCCTGAACCATATGAACTATATCCAAGAGCAGTTAAGCTTATAATACTGTTGTTTGTAAGGTTTATTGTAAGTAAGGCATTTGCTTCTTGAATTCCAACAAATGCTTTAGTATTATCATCAGAAATAGTGATGTATTCTGGCTCTAAATCTTGCGCTACAGTCAAACTTGAAGAAAAAATACGAATTCCTTGAGATACTAGGGAAGCTCGTTGGCTATTATAAGCTGTAAAACCAATGTTAGTAACATTAGCATCTGTCAAATTTGCAATTCCCGGGCTTAAATCTATAATTGAAACAGAACCTTCTGGATCTACTGTATTTGCCATATTTGGTTCACCTTCATTTGCAGTTAAGATTTTTGTGAATGTTTTATTAAAGGTTATCATATCTGGCTTTGCTCCAACTGCTACTTGTTTAATAAATTCACCATTGGAGTTTAAAAAAACAACTGAGCCATTTGCTTGTGGATCTATATTTTCAATAGCTAAAGCTACGATTCCATTATTTGTAGTAACGGAATTAATATTTCCATAAGGCACCATTGAAATACTACTTAATAACTGTGGTGAGGAAGGATTAGAAAAATTAATAATATCTAATTTTCTACCGATAGAATTAGCAATATATAAGCGGTCTACAGTTGGGTCAAAAGAAGCAATTTCAGCTGAATTTGTACCAGTTGCTCCATTTGAAAAACTTGTTAATAAAGATAAATTTAATTCGTTAGATGATGTTGGTGCAACATAGTCATTATCTTTAATGAATATAATCTGATAGTTACTAGTTGCAGAAATTGTTGCATTTGTTCCTGAAAGAAGTTTTACAACAATACGTTCTGCTTTTTCAGCGAGCAAATCGTCTATTATAGTAATTGGTAGATTACTTATTCCATTCGTGTTAGCAGGAATTGTAAGTGTATTAGTCCATGAGTAATCTGCATTTTGAGTTGCATCTGAATATACTGATAAACCAAATGTTAAATTTATTGCAGTGCTATTTGCATTTGCAACAGTAATAGGAACATTTACTAAACCTATACTCTCAGCATATTTTGCTACATTGCTTGCTGCAGCAATTGAAACATCGGGAATAATAACAGCTGCTTGTGTTTTGAATGAAACATTGTCAAAGCGCATTGTACCAGAAGTCGCTGCACTTGTTGGAGTGAGAGTTTGTCTAAATTGACCGGAAGTTTGATAATGTGCCACAAGTATTCTTACACCAAAATTTGCATTATTATTAGCACCCGAAATAGATGATAGATTTACAGATATTCTTCTGTATGAATCACCAGCAGTAGAATTTTGAAAACGCCCATCGTTTAATTCACCAAGACAAAATGTAGTATTAGTAGCGGTCATTGTGAAATTAGTCCACGTGGTTCCGTCAAGTGTATATTGTAAACGAACAGTATTTGCAGCAGTGTTAGAACTTCTTTGATCCCAAGTGAATACAATATTTGAATAACCAACAGTTGAAGCATTGTATTGTACACCACTACTTTCATTGGTTAAACCGGGAGTAGCTGTAAATGACCAAGCTAAATTGCTTACGCCATTTTGAGTACCACAACCATTATTTATTAATGGATCCATTCCTGTATTTGATGTTGTAACAACAAAAGATCCAATTTTTGATGAGGTGCCTGTACCAACATTGGCTATTGGAGTAGCTGGAGTTCCTGTAATGTTATCATAATTCCAAAGTGCAATAGTGCTTTGAGTCCATGCATTAGTTGCTATTAAAAGTAATAAAATGATTGTAAATAAATTTTTCATTAGTTTGGTTTTCAAGATTTATAAATCAAGGTTTATAAGGTCAAAATTTTTCTTCGCAAAACTATTTTTTTTTAGTTGTGTATCCGATTACCCTTGTATTATAAAATAATTATCAAATAATTAAGAAATTAAGTAGTAATTAATTTATTGTTAATTAGTGCATATTTAATATATAGATCTTTCTTTTTTAGAGCAAATTAACTTCTCTTTTTTATATCTAATTATGTCACTTTTCAATAATAGGATTTTAGCATTTAATCTTAATTAAATAATAATTTCATAATTTGTTAACCTACTTTTAACTTAATTTAAAGGCTTTAGTTTTAAAATTGCATTAGATTTTTAAGATGTATGAAATCAACGCTATTTGGTTTTTTTTTAATTTTTTGTTCGTTTAATACCTCTTATAAATTTGTATATTCTCAAGATGGATTAGAAGGCATTATTCTAGAGAAATTTTACATATCCACTAAAGAGGACAATAGTAAACCCGAATTAAGTGGACATTTAACACCCGGATCAATTACCTATCGTATATATGTTGATTTAAAACCTGGTTATACCTTTCAAGCCGCATATGGAGCTCCAAATCACGAACTTTATATAAAGTCTACTAATTTATTTTACAATCATGTAGAATATGGAGCAGAATATCCTAATCGAATTCCCTTGCGCACTTATTCAAGAAATACTAGCAGATTAGATTCTTGGTTGTCTGTTGGTGGTGCAGGTGAGAATCAAATTGGGGTATTGAAAACAGAAGATGACACTTTGAATGTTTTTAAAACCTCAGGTGCCTATCTTAAAAATAATTCCAAAAAAATGGGTATTTCATTGGAAGTTGTTGATGGAATGAAAGAACAATACAATCTTACCTTTCCTACATTTTATCAAATGGATAGCACAATTAAAGGATTGGGAACTATAACCAATACAAATACAATACGCACCAATAACGGAGCTTGGGCTTCAATGGGAAAGGGTTCTCAAGGAGCAGATTCTCTAAGCAATAAGGTATTGATTGCCCAGCTTACCACCGATGGAAAATTATCATACCAATTAAATTTATTAATCGGAACTCCTGATGGGAAATCTGAAAAGTATGTAGCGCATAATCCAATTGAAGGAGAGTTTACACATCCTGAATTAAATTTTGGTTCCAAAAAAATCAAGAAAAAAATATTTTAACTTTTTATGTTTATTTTTTAAAATTATGAAATCAAAAAAATTAATAATCGGACTTGGAATTTTGTGTCTTAATGCAGTAGCTTATGCTCAAGGTTTAGAAGGAATAGTAGTTGAAAAATATTACCAAGCAAATTCAGCAGATGTAACAAATGCAGATGCAAATTCTGCTATTACATCTTTAACAACTAGTTCAGTAACATATCGCATTTATGTTGACATGACTAGCGGATATAAATTCAACAGTTTGTTTGGAAGTTCAACTAATAATTTAAAAGTAAATTCTACAGCTGGGTTTTTCAATGACCCAAATTTTGGAGTTGTTATTAATCCAGGAACTATATCTTCTCTAAACATTAGGAAAAAAACTGCAATGCTGGACTCTTATTTTACAACTGGTGGGGCAGGTGGTGGAAAAGTTGGAGTTTTAAAGGCCGAGGATACAGACGGCTCTATTGGGAATGCTCAAAGTATTTTAGCGAATAATCCAGGTGGTTGTTTTGGACTTCCAATAACTGGAATCGGTGCTCAAGATGGTATGAGACCTTTAACTTCTAGCCCAGCTACGTATGTAGTTCCAAATTTATTGGGTGATGCATCTTCGTTAGATGTATTGGACCAAACAGACGGAAACGCTATTATTTTAACAAATCATGCTATCGCAGCATTAGGAGGAGTTTATGGACCAACATCAACAAACATGGTTTTAGTAGCTCAGTTTACAACAAGTGGTGATTTAACATTTGAATTAAATTTACAGATACAAAACACAACAACTGGTGCAGCTGAAAATTATGTTGCATCTAACCCAACTGGAAATCAATTAACTCATCCATCTCTTACTAGAGTTATTGGTGTGCCTTCTGTGTTGTGTTATCAAACTGCAACATACAATTCAGCAACTTGTTCTTATGACATAACAGGCACACAGCCAGTACAACCAGCAACTGCTTGTTATCAAACAGCAACTTTTAATTCAACTTCATGTTCTTGGGTACTTACTGGTTTGCAGCCTGCTCCACCAACCCTTGCTTGTTACCAAACCTTAGGTTCTTTTAATAATTTAACTTGTGCCTACAACGTAAGTGGTGTTATGCCTTCAGAACCTCCTTTAGAATGTTATCAGACAGGAGCTACTTTTAATACAACATCATGTCAATGGGTTATAACCGGTTCACAGCCAGTACAACCAACACTTGAATGTTACCAAACAGCAGTATTCAATACAACATCATGTGCTTGGGACGTAAGCGGAACACAAGCTGCACAACCAACAAATCTTTCATGTTGGCAAACAGCAACCTTTAACACAATTAGCTGTGCTTGGGATGTAAGTGGAACACAAGCTGCTCTACCAACAGGACTTTCATGTTGGCAAACAGCAACATTCAACACAGGAACATGTGCTTGGGATGTAAGTGGCACTCAGCCAGTACAAGCAATACTTGCCTGTTACGAGACAGCAATATTTAACACAACATCATGCGCTTGGGAAGTAAGTGGTACACAAGCTCCCGCTCCTACAGGACTCGCCTGTTATCAATCAGCAACATTCAATACAGGAACATGTGCTTGGGTTATAAGTGGAACACAGCAAATTAATGCTTCTTCAATTTCTGCATGCGGTTCGTTTACTTGGCTTAATAACGGGCAAATATATACTGCATCTGGAACATATTTTGGTGATACAGTTAATTGTATTATTCAAAAATTGATTTTAACAATTACTGCAGTTTCTTCAGCAGAAATCAATTATATAAATTCTACTTTTTGTAATGCTGAAACAAATTTACAGTTAGTATCTCTTGTTGGTTCTTCTGGAGGAATTTATGGAGCTACTTCAACAGGATTAAGTCTTGATATAAATACGGGTTCAATAAGCCCAAGTGCAAGTTCACCTGGGAACTATATTGTAACATATACCACTCAAGCTTCTGGTTCATGTAATTCCGTTTCAGATTCAGCATTTATAATAATTTCTGAAGTTCCTGCAGAACCAACAGGGTTAGCATGTTGGCAGTCCGCAGATTTAATTTCTTCATCTTGTTCATGGGCTATTAGTGGAACACAACCCGTACAACCACTTTTAGCATGTTATGAGACAGCAGTCTTTAACACAACTTTATGTTCTTGGGTTGTAAGTGGAACTCAAGCAGCACAACCAACAGGACTTTCATGCTGGCAAACAGCAGTCTTCAACACAACATCATGTTCTTGGGATGTAAGTGGAACACAAGCTGCACAACCAACAAATCTTTCATGTTGGCAAACAGCAACATTTAATACTACATCATGTTCTTGGGTAGTAAGTGGAACTCAAGCACAAGAACCAACAGGTCTATCATGTTGGCAAACAGCAACATTCAACACAACATCTTGCTCTTGGGATGTAAGTGGAACTCAAGCACAAGAACCAACAGGTCTATCATGTTGGCAAACAGCAACTTTCAACACAACATCTTGCTCTTGGGATATAAGTGGAACTCAAGCACAAGAACCAACAGGTCTTTCATGCTGGCAATCAGCAATATTCAATACAACATCTTGTGCATGGGATGTAAGTGGAAGTCAAGAACCTGAACCAACAAATCTTTCATGTTGGCAAACAGCAGTCTTTAATTCAACATCTTGTTCTTGGGTTGTAAGTGGACAACTACAAGAAAATATAGTAAATATAGATACTATAGACTCATATACATGGATGGTAAATGGTCAAACTTATACTTCTTCTGGAACATATGAATTTCTAGATACTATCAATTGTGTTCTTGAAATTTTAAATTTAGCATTGACAAATAGTATATCTGAAGATTTTTCTTATAATCTTAAAATATACCCAAATCCAACTAATGGAACTATTGTGATATCATTACCTAATAATGATCGATATACATTAAATGTATATGATTCTCAAGGGAAATTAGTTTTTGAAAATACTGCATACTCAAATTCAATAGTACATGACCTAAGTTCATATAGACCAGGGTTATATATTTTTAAAGTCATTTTATCTGATTTTATTTATACCGAAAGAGTAATTAAAAACTAAAATTTTTTAACCTGTTGTAAATTTTAAAAAATGTATTTTAACTATAGTATAAATGTTAGGTATTGAAAAAATAATTTAACTATTTATTAATATCAAAATAATAGCAAAGTTTTTAATATTGATTTATTTTGAAAAAATTATTTGCAAGGAGTAATTATTAACTAAAAAAAACGCTTATGAAACATTTTTTTACAATTCTATTAACAACATCTTTAATTTCTATTAAAGTTCTATCTCAATCTGGTTTGGAGGGTATAGTAGTAGAAAAATATTATATTTCAAATAGTGCAGACTCCATAAATGCAAATGATCAGGGCGCTACATATCCCTTAGCTATTGGATCTACAACTTATCGGGTTTATGCAAATCTTCTTCCTGGTTATAGAATCGGAAGTATTTGGGGAAATGCCTCTCACACTTTAAATTTTTCAACTTCAACTTCGTTTTATAATGATCCTAATTATAGTGTATCAACTTATTCAGGAACGAGTGTTACTAATACAAGAAAACATACAACTTTAATTGATTCTTACATAACTATTGGAGCAGTAGCATCAGGAAAAATTGGAGTTTTAAAAACAGAAGATTCAGATGGTACTATTGGTAATATTCAAGGAATACTAGCTAATAATACAATAGAAATGGGCTTGCCGATAATGGGAACTAGTGGAATGGACGGTTTAATGCCAGGAACGCCACAAATACCTAATGTTTTGGGGCTAACAACTGAACTTGATATTTTTGATCAAACACCAGGTAACGATTTTACTTGCAATAACTGTGCAATAGCAGCATTGGCAGGAGTTTCAGGTGTAACTCCAAGTAACCATGTTTTACTTGGTCAATTTACAACTGATGGTATTTTTAGTTTTAAACTTAATTTACAAATTCTTGATACAATTCCTGGAAATGCTACAATGTATGTTTCAGACTCCGTTATTTCTGGTGAATTTACTTTTCTTACCATTTTTGAACCTACTCTAGTTTACAGTTCTGATCAATCTAGCACCAATAATTATACTGATGTTATTAATATCTGTGATTCTTCATATACTTGGATTGATGGTATTACTTATACATCAAGTAATAATACTGCTACTTTTTTAAGTGGTGACACCTTGATAAGTTTAGATTTAACAATAGGTGCAACTCCAAATTCTGCAATTGTATCTCTTTTAGATGGCACACTTACTGCAACAGGTGGTGGTGCAGGCCTTGGTTTATGGGTAAATTGTGCTGACAGTATTCCTATTGCAGGGGTAATGGGAACAACTTTTTTACCATCAATTAACGGACTTTACACGTATGTTATAGTTGATCAAACAATGTCTTGTTATGGAATTGGGAATTGCGTTCTTGTTGATAACGTTGGTATTTCTGAGTCAGAAGAATTCCATGTCACAATAGCTCCTAATCCAAATGATGGATTGTTTGTTTTAAATAATCCAGCTTCATTTTCCTTGCCTTTTTCAATTTTTGATATTACAGGAAAACTAATTTACACCTCTAAAATTGAGTCTTCGGAAATGTCAATCGATATTCAAAATCTCGATGCAGGTTTGTATACAATTCTTTTTGCTTTTGAAGACAGAATACAAGCATTACGATTTATTAAAAATTAAAACCATTCAAATTCTATTCTGTGAAAATTTCAAATTTTTTATTCCTTTTATTCCTTTTATTTCAGAATTTACTTTCTGCTCAAGGTATATTACAAGGAAAAGTAACTGATGCTAATGGTGAATCTATAATAGGTGTTAAAATTACCGTTACTGAGGACCAAGGAATTGTAACCCGCACAGACTTAGATGGTGTATTCTCGTTGAAGTTCCCTACAAGTAATAATTATAGTATTACTGTAAGCTATTTAGGTTTTGATACAATTCGGCAGTCTATTAAACTTCAAAATAATCAAGTAATTTCTAAGAATTTCACCCTACTTGAATATAGTAATGTAAAAGAGTTTACAGAAGTTAAAATAGTAGCAAAACAAAAGAAATCCAATGATTACTTCATGGAAAAGATAAAAGTAAATTCAGCTACCACTTTAGATTACATTTCTAGCGAAACATTTAAGAGAACAGGCGACGCCAATGCTACAGCAGCTATTGCAAGAGTTTCGGGAGTTTCGACAAATGGAGGTTTGATTACAGTTAGAGGAATTGGAGACCGCTATGTGAAGACAACACTGAATGGAGCAAGAATCCCAACTTTAGATCCACTAACTAATAATATTAATTTAGACATTTTTCCAACAAGTTTAATCGACAATATTGTCATAACTAAATCTACTAGTCCTGATTTACCAGGCGATTGGGCAGGAGCATATATTTCAGTAGAAACTAAAGATTATCCTGAAAAACTAACAGTGAATTTGGAATCGCAAATTGGAATAAATGCACAGTCAACTTTTAGAGATTTCATTACTTCAGATCGCAGCGCAACTGATTGGCTAGGATTTGACACAAAATTGAGAACAAAAGTAAATAATACCTTTATAGAACCAAACCTTAATCCAACTTCATTCCAAGAAATGGTAGCTTTGGGTTTAGGCAATTACTTTTCTTCAATTGGTGTAAATGGTTGGATAGATGGCACTCCTGAATCAAGTACATATATGAAATTAGGATTGGTGCAATTAGGTCTCTTGTCTCCTTCTTCGATGAATGATAATACGAGTTATCAACAAGCGCTTCAATCGTATAATAATACCTTAAAGCAAGATGCTTTTCACAAAATAAATCCGGATGGAACGGATTATAACAATGGATTCAAAAATAATTGGACCTCTAGCTATCGCAAAGCACCAATTAATTTTACTCAAAATTTTAGCATTGGTGATCAAACTACCCTTTTTGGTAAACAATTAGGCTATTTATTTGGTTTCAGATACGGGAATACTGTGCGCTATGATCCAAATGGAATATCACAAAGATTATTAGGTGAAGATGCTGGATTTGCTGTTGAATTTAAAGATAGTGCGAAAATAAGCAAGGAAATTAATGCATGGAGTATTTTATTGAATTTAGCTTATAAATTGAACGATAATAACAAACTCAACTTTTTGTTCATGCCAAATTTTTATGGATCTAATGATGTTTCAAGATTTTCCAATATGTCTGATGGTTCTCAAGGACAAGATTTTAGAATACGTAATAATATTTTTTATGAGCAGAGAAAGCAGCAAATCATGCAATTTAGCTCACAACATTTCATTCCTAAAATAAAATTGAAAATTGATGCGAATGCAACCTACACATTAGGAAAAAGTTTGGCTCCTGATTTTAAATTAATTCAATATCAATATAATATTTCGGGTGATTCTACAATATCATACGAATTTGCAACTACTGCAGGTCAAGGAATTAGAAGGTTTTACAGAGCACTTGGTGAAAATATTTTTGATTCTCGAATTAATATGGAATTACCACTTGATGCAAGTTCTAAACTTGCAAGAAAGTTAAAATTTGGAGGGGCATTTCAAGGTTCTGAAAGAGTTTCTAATCTGGATGAATATTACCTAGCAAAGGGAAATACTTTTGTGCCTAACCTTCAAAATGAAGATGTTAATTCTTATTTGAATCCAAATAGAATGACAATGAATAATGGTCAGATTGATTTCTATTACAAACATGCTCAATTTCCTAGAAATAATTCATTTGGTATTGGACAAATAGCAGCAATATATTTTATGACGGATTATGAATTTTCAAAAAAAATAAGGCTTTCAGCAGGCGCAAGGGCTGAATCAACTAATTTATTCACTGATGTTACTGATTATTATAAATTGGGATATACTCAAAATGATAAGAGAAGAGAAAATCTTGGAGGCTTCCCTTTAATAAATGCAGCTTCAATTAAGCAAGTAAATTATTTACCAAGTGCTAGTTTTATTTATAAGCTTAAAAATGACAGTCTTGGTCAAACTAATTTGAGATTTAATGTGAGTCAGTCTATGGCAAGGCCAAGTTTTAGAGAATTGTATGATGGAGCAGTTTATGATTATGAATTTAGAACGCTGATTTATGGAAATTCAACTTTGAAACCAGTACTCATAACAAATTATGATATTAGAGGTGAATCCTATTTTAAAAATGGAGATAATGTTTCTGTGAGTTTATTTTATAAAGACTTTAGAAATCATATAGAAATGGGTTTTCAAGTTGATGGAATAACTTGGGAGAATATTAAAGTATCCAATGTCAAAGGAATTGAAGTAGAATTTAAGAAAAAAATAGGTGCGTTTTTTGAATTAAAATCCAATGTTACTCTTGTTAAATCAACTTCTCAATTCGTAGTTCGGACTTTAGATATAGTAGATGGAATAAAAGTTTTTACGCCAATAGATACTATTTATAGACCAATGTTTGGACAAGCACCATATATAATTAATGCAATTGCTAGTTATAAAAATGATAAAATTGGAGTTGTTGCGACTTTAAGTTACAACATACAAGGTCCACGATTAGTTATCACAAGTTCTATAAAAGGTTTGGCGGATGTATATGAACTACAAAGAAACCTTATTGACTTTAAAATATCTAAAAATTTAGGTGAGCATTTCGTTACTAATCTTATAGTTCGAGACATATTAAATGCACCTGTTAGAAGGTCTTATAAATTGCCTGATGGCAGCTACGAAACTTATGACCGTTTCCGTTATGGAACTAATTTTACTCTTGGTATAGCCTATAAACTTTAACTAATGAAAAAAGCTGTTGTTTTTTGTCTTTTACAATTATGTATTTTATTTTATTCTAGTATTTTATTCTCACAAGTAGAAAAAGTAATTGTGGAGAAATATTATGTTAGTGACATAAATGACTTCACTGACACCTCTGGTGGAATTGTTCCAATAGGGTCTACTACTTATCGAATTTATATTGACTTAGCACCAGGTTCAATTTTGAAGAAAATATACGGAGATCCAAATCATCCATTTGAAATTACAAGTACGGAAGTTTTTTTTAATAATATTTTAGATGGGAAGTCTTTTGGGAAAGATTTAACAAAAGTGAGCTTGTCTGAAAATACTGTTGCGCTTGACTCTTGGCTAACACTTGGGCAAGTTGTTAAAAAACAAGGTGCTAAAACGTATTATGGCATATTAAAAAATCAAGATGATGATGGAAGTTTTATAGGTGGAATTAATAACGATGGTGGTAGTTCCTTAATTTCAACTGGTCTATTGGTTAATAATGATCCTTCATGTGGAATTCCACTAACAACTTCTGATGGAATGGATACCATGTCTTTAACGCCAGTTAGTTGGTTTGATGCTGGAGTAGTCGATTTTACATCTGGAAACGATTCAACAATTTTTGGCTCGATTGTTCCTGAAAAAGAATTTATAAGTACTGGATTTACTTTAAGTAATTCAGGTGTTACGGGTATAAATCTAGATAGCAATCAAATAATAATCGCACAATTAACAACCAAAGGAGATTTAAGTTTTAAAATAAACTTGGAGCTTGAACAAATATTAAATGGTGTGCCAACACTAGTTAAATATGTTGCCAAAGATACTTTATTGGTAACTGGAGAGATTTTTAGTCCATTTTTATCCTATCCTACATCTTGTGGTTGTGATGACCCAGATTTTTTAGAATATAGTTCAAGTTATGTGTGTTATTTGGAAGGTTCTTGCCAAACTCCTAATAACCGTGATATCGCAGTTGTTTGCCCGGAACTACGTGGAGATAGTTTTGAGTTTCTTTTGCATCCAAATCCTGTAAATGGAACACTTTATTTGGATGTATATAGCGGTTTCCTTGCCCCAATTACCTATACGATTTTTAATACTTTCGGTGTTAAAATTATAGAAAAAACACTTGATCCAGCTTTGATTACAACTGGTGAAGCGATAGAAACTTCTACTCTGGATAATGGTTTGTACCATATTCAAGTTCAAATTGGAAATATCGTTTCAACACAATTATTTATAAAAAATTAATTCCATGAGTCTTTGTAAAAAAATTATTAATGGCGCTCTTGTAATTCTGCTATTGTTACTTGTTCAAGCTTGTAAGAAAGATACCAATAAAGAAATTATTATTGAAAAAGGAACTGTTACAGACATTGATGGTAACCAATATCAGACTGTAAAGATTGGCGAACAATGGTGGATGGCTGAAAATTTAAAAGTCGAGCATTATAGAGATGGGTCCCTTATTACTGAAATTCCAACCACTGATGCAGACTCAGTTTGGGCACAAAGTTTAGGAGCCTATTGTTCCTTCGAAGACTCGATTTATGGACACCTTTACAATCATTTTGCAATAGAAGATATAAATCAATTGGCTCCAGAAGGCTGGCACATTCCAAGTGATGCTGAATGGAAAACATTAGAAAAAACCATTGGAATGCAGCAAAATCAAGTTGATGCATTAGCTTGGAGAGGAACAAACGAAGGAGAAATTTTAATGAATAAAGCGCTCGCTGGATGGCCTCAAGCAAGTCTTGCATTCGGCTCTGATCTATATGGTTTTGCCGCTTTACCTGGTGGCTGTCGTTTACAAAATGGCTTTACCAATACAGAAAAAAATACTGCTTTTTTCTGGTCGAGTAGTGCAGATGGAAATCAAGCATGGTATCGCTATTTAGACGCTCAGAAAAAAACAATTTTTAGACAGCAAACGTATAGATCGTATGGAATGAGTATTCGATGCATCAAAGATTAAATTAGAAAGTATGAAATTGAATCGCATCTTATTATCCTCAACTATATTACTAAACACACTATTTAGTAACGCCCAAACAAACATTCAAGAAAATCAGTCTAAAATTAGTATTGGCTTAACCCAATCTATTGATTTAGGATATAGATTTTCTGGTGCTAATTCAGCTAGTATTTGGATGAAAAACATAAGTGATTCGATAGAAAAACCAACACTTGCAAATTCAAGTGCTGTAAAATTTCAGTTTGATTTAAATAAAAAAATTACCGTAAGAACGGGTATTGTATATGCCCAAAAAGGATATCAATATAAAAGCGGTTCTTTAGCTGGTTTTGATCTTTATAAAGAGAAATTTTCTCTAATTGAAGTTCCTGTTCAAGTACTTTATAAATTCGGTCAAAAGAAAAATATTCCCTATATCTCTTTAGGAACAAGCGCCGGATATTTAATTAAAAGTCAAGCCTTTTATACGCTTGAAAACAGTACCAATGAAGTTAAAATGGATTTAACTACCGACTTATCTAAGTTTCAAATTAACGGTATCTTGGGGCTTGGAATGTCATTTAGCTTAAATCAAAAATGGAATTTAATCAGCGAATTAAGTTATTCTCAAGCGCTCTACTCCATCTCCAGTGGACCTCTTAAAAAACAGCTTTTTACAGCAGGGATTAACATTGGATTATTCCGTTATTTTTAATTTTCTCTACCAAGAAAATCATTTTTTTTAGCCCCATCTTATTTTTTAGAATTAGTATTTGAATTTGTTAATATTTAGGAAACATTAATTTGTTAAAATCTAAATAATAATTTCAACTAAAAATAATACACCCTTAAAATAAAACCCAAATTCTATACGGAAATTTGTATCGTAAACTAATTATAAACTTAAAAATGAAAAAAATGAAAAAAATTAATCTATCAAAACTTTTTGCGACAGCTTCTTTGTCGTTGATTGCTGCGAGTCCAATTTTGGCGCAGTCTAATTTGGGGGCTTCATGTGGTTGTCCTGCTGTTGCATCAAGACCAACAGTTTTAATGTCTTCACTTTCTGGTTACACAGCTATTTCAGGAACTCAAGGTGGTGAGTTAATTGCAGGAGCATCTTTAACATGTCAAAATACTTATATTTTAGATGCAAAGATTTATATTCCTTCTGGACAAACACTTACAATTGCTCCAGGAACTGTTATCAAAGGAAGAGATAATTCAGCTCAAGGTCCAACTTACGCTACGGCATTGGTAATTGAAAAAGGTGGTAAAATAATTGCGCCTGGAACTCAATCATGTCCAATTGTTTTTACTGCTGAAGGAGATGCTTTAGATGGTTCATATTTAATTAAAAATTCAGGTAAATGGGGTGGGGTTGTTTTATTAGGTAAAGCAACTAATAATTTAAAATTATCAAACAATGGTCCTTTTGTTGCTGGATTAGGTAATGGTAAATTATGTGTTGCAGATGGGCTTGGTGTAATTGAAGGTTTTGCAACTTCTAACTCACAAGATCAATTTGGAGTTAACACAACTGCAGGTGGTGTATTTGATGATAATGATAATTCAGGAATCATGAAATACGTGTCTATCCGACATGGTGGTGCTATTCTTTCTGTAGGTTCAGAAATTAATGGTTTAACCCTAGGTTCTGTTGGTCGTGGAACAACGTTAGACCATATCGAAATAGTTTCTTGCGGAGATGATAACATCGAACTTTTTGGTGGTACTGTAAATTTAAAATATTGCACAACTTTATTTGGTAATGATGATATGTTTGATTATGATTTAGGATGGTCTGGAAAAGCTCAATTCCTTTTCGGAATGAAAGCTCCATGGTCTTCAAGTAATGCTTCTGCATCTGCAGGTACAATTACCGTATCAGGTGGAGCTGTAACAGCAATTGCTGTCGGAGCTGGTGGATCAGGTTATACCACTGCACCTACAGTATTTATTTCTGGAGGAGCTGGATCAGGAGCTACTGCTACTGCTACAATAAATGGTTCAGGAACTGTAACAGCTATTACTATAACAAGTGGTGGTTCAGGATATACAAGCAATTCAGGTGTTGGTGTAACTTTTATCGGAAACAATGGAATTAGCCCTGATTCAGATTCAGGTTTCGAATGTGACGCAGATGACAACACTTCAAATAATCTTCCAAAATCTCATCCAATCATTTATAACGCGACGATTATGGGTAATGGGAAAAGTGTTGGATCTTCTGATAACAAAGGTTTAGCAGCAATAAATATGAAAGAAGCATCTGAGGGCGAGATATACAATTCTGTTTTTGCTAATTTCAAAAATGGTTTGAACTTACAAACTACTTATAATTCAACTACAAGACCAGTTGGAGATACATGGCAAAATTGGTCTACAGTTTCAGGAACAGTATCTGCAACTGTAGGTAATAGTACTCAAAGTGTAAAAATCAAGTGTAATACTTTTGTTGGAGTAACAAATCCATTTGCTAAAGATGCTTCTACACTTAATGGTACAACTTCAACTGCAAATACAGCAGCAGATTTAACACAATTTAATACAACTGATAATAATATAGCTGTAGCTTCTATTCCTGGATTTAGTTATGCATTTACTATGTCTAGCCCAATGACTTCTAACGTTGTTACTGAAAAAAATGATGTTGTACCAACACCAGCATTATCGGTAACTGGTTGTCCTACAGCACCAGTTGATGGATTCTATGAGACTGCTAACTACAGAGGAGCATTTTCTTCAACTTCAAATTGGTTGAGCGATTGGACTTATTCTCAAGTTATGGGTGCTACATCAGGTGTTGCAGCTTGCCCTACAGACTTAAATTATGATGGCGTAACAGATGTGAATGACTTCTTAATATTCGGTCCTGCATTTGGAACATCTTGTAATTAATAATTAAATAAATCTTTATCCATGCATGTTCGCATGCATGGATTCATTTAAAAAATAAAATAAAATTTATGAAAACAAAAAATTTAATAATCGGACTTGGAATTTTGTGTCTTAACGCAGTAGCGTATGCTCAAGGTTTACAAGGAATAGTAGTTGAAAAATA
>RFPM01000029.1 GCA_009926125.1 Flavobacteriales bacterium
GATTCTTATGTATGGAATGGAACAACCTATACTCAATCTGGAGTCTATACAGGAACAACAGCAAACTGTGTTACTGAGTCTTTGAACTTAACAATTACACCAAGTTCTACAATTACCCAACCTGCGAGTCAAAGTACTAATATCAGCAACAATGCACAATTTATTGTTGGCTCTTCAGGCTCAAATGCAATCTACCAATGGCAAACTAACTTGGGCTTTGGATTTCAGAATTTAAACAATGCTGGGCAGTACAATGGTACTACAAGTTCAACTTTAAGTGTTATAAATCTCTCAATGTCTAATAATAACCAAGTATTTAGATGTATTATTTCTTCAGGTTCTTGTACCGATACTTCTGTTGCAGTTTTAACAGTTGTAAATAACGCAGGTACCAATGATATAAGTGCTTCAAAACTTAGTATCTACCCTAATCCTACAAATGGTGATTTTACCATTACAGGTTTGGAATTATTAGGAACTGTTTCTTCCTTAACACTTAACGATATGAATGGTAAAGTAGTAAAAGTTTTAGATACAAAAGCTACTAAATTTAGTATGGCTTCAATAAAACCAGGTGTTTATTTCTTGAATATAAAATCCGGGAATAAACAAGAAGTACTAAAGATTGTGAAAGAATAAAAAATTAATGTTGTAGAAAAGAATACCTACAAATAAAACTTTGCAAGCAAAGCTGATTTTAAAGAAGAGGGTACTTCGCAATCTTCTTTATAAAGTGCAAAAACAGATGCACCAGATCCAGACATAGAAACATAGCATGCGCTCGTCTTTTCTAATTCACTTTTCAATTGGGCAATTTTAGGATGAGCTTTAAACACACTATCTTCAAAATCATTTTGTAGCAATTCAGGCCAAACTTCGATTGGAAGGGAAAGTAGTTCTCTTACTGTTTTATCTGGCATTCTTGGGGAAACTCCTGAATAAGCTTCCTTAGTTGAAACGTGAATTTTTGGGTTAAAAAGAACACAGTAAAGACCATTTAAATTTAATGAAATAGGACTCAGTACTTCTCCGCGTCCTTTTGCAAGTTGTGGTTCATTCCGAATAAAAAAAGGACAGTCACTTCCCAATTCAGCTGCTAGGAGACATAAAATTTCAATATCTAATTTTAAGGAAAATAGTTCATTTAATGCTAAGAGAACGTGTGCAGCATCCGAAGAGCCTCCACCAAGACCTGCACCAATTGGAATTTGTTTGCGTAAATGAATACGTACATTTCCTATTTCATAGCGCGACTTCATTAAGTAAAATGCCTTTTCACATAAGTTTTCTCCTGAAGCACCCGGTATTTTTATTCCTGTTTGTTCGAAAGAAAAAGCAGCAGAAAGTGTTAGCTCAAGAATATCATAAAAAGGAATAGGAAGCATGCAGGTCTCAATTTCATGAAAGCCATCGTTGCGCTTACTGTGTATCTGTAAACCGAGATTTATTTTTGCCGGTGGAAACAATATCATCTTACAAAGTTAAAAGAACCGAGCAATTTTCTTAAATTTGTTCTTTCAAATTAATATAAATGACAACTTACCTAGATTTTGAAGAACCGCTAAAAGCTTTGGAAGAACAAATCGAACAAACCAAAAAAATTGGTGAAACCACAGATGTGGATATGAGCGATAAAGTATCTGAACTTCAAAGAAAACTAGTAGCAAGAACAAAGGATATTTTTTCAAAGTTAAGTCCTTGGCAAAGGGTACAACTCTCTCGCCATCCAGATCGCCCCTACACGCTTGCTTATATCAATGCCTTAACAGACGGTAATTTCATGGAACTTCACGGAGATAGAAATGTGAAAGATGACAAAGCAATGGTTGGTGGATTTGGATTATTGGATGGAAAAAGTGTGATGTTTATTGGACAGCAAAAAGGAATAAATACAAAAATGCGCCAATACCGAAATTTTGGAATGGCAAATCCTGAGGGCTATCGTAAAGCTTTGCGCTTGATGAAATTAGCAGAAAAATTTAATAAGCCAATTGTTACTTTTATTGATACTCCTGGTGCTTTTCCAGGAATTGAAGCAGAAGAAAGAGGTCAAGGGGAGGCAATTGCACGAAATATTTACGAAATGATGCGCTTAAAAGTTCCTGTTATTTGCATAATTATTGGAGAAGGAGCTTCTGGTGGCGCACTTGGAATTGGTGTTGGCGATAAGGTTGTAATGCTTGAAAATACATGGTATTCTGTTATCTCACCCGAATCTTGTTCTTCTATTCTATGGCGTTCTTGGGATTTCAAAGAGAAAGCTGCAGAGGCACTAAAACTTACTTCAACAGATATGAAATCTCATGGCTTAGTAGATGAAGTGATAAAAGAACCTCTCAATGGTGCACACCGCGAACAGGAAAAAATGTTTTCCATTGTAAAAGAGAAGGTGAAGGAATACATCAAAAAATTAGAAGCCATTAAACCCGACGAAAGAGTTGAACAACGTATTGAGAAGTTCAATAAAATGGGCGTTTGGAAATAACCTTTTTAAACAGCGCTAAATGAACCAATTGCTACAAACACCTATTGAGTTTTTAAAAGGTGTTGGGCCTCAGCGTGCTGAATTGTTACAAAAAGAAATCGGGATTTTTACCTTTAAAGATTTACTTGAATATTATCCATTTCGTTACTTAGATCGTTCTTCTTACCATCGGATTTCTGATTTGCCTTATGTTGATACATCTGTTCAACTTAGAGGCGTATTAAAAGAGGTAAAAGAAAGTGGTGCCGGGCGCTATAAAAAATTAACAGCGCGCTTTGAAGATGCTAGCGGAACGATTGATTTAGTTTGGTTCCAAGGTTTTCAATGGATAAAACCAAATTTAAAACTCAATGTAGAATACCAGGTTTTTGGTAAAGCAAAGTTATATAGCTCAACTTGGAATATCCCGCATCCTGAATTAACGCTTTTCTCAGAATTGACAATTCGCACTGGCTTACAAGCAGTTTATTCTAGCACAGAAAAACTAAGTGCCAGAAACCTTCATTCAAAAGGAATTGAAAAACTAGTTCATGCCTTAATTCCACAAATATCCGGCTTTATCCCAGAAATACTTCCAGAATGGATATGCACGCAACACAACCTTATTTCAAGAGAAAAAGCATTGTTGGGAATTCATATACCAAAAAATGAGCAGGAATTTCAACAAGCACGGTTGCGTTTAAAATTTGAAGAATTATTTTTCCTGCAACTTGAAATGCTACTTAGAAAAGAGGTGAGTGCGAAGAAATTAAACGGATTTGTTTTCAAAGAATTGGGAGAGCCTTTTAATACGTTTTATAGCCAACACATGCCTTTTGAACTTACAAATGCGCAAAAAAGGGTTATCAAAGAAATTAGAAAAGACTTTTTAAGTGCGAAACACATGAATCGCTTGCTTCAAGGAGATGTTGGAAGTGGAAAAACACTTGTTGCACTCTTAACTATGTTGATAGGAATTGGGAGTGGTTTTCAGTCGGCACTAATGGCTCCTACAGAAATTCTTGCTGCACAGCATTTTGAATCTATTCAACAACTTCTAGCTCCCTTAAATCTTAAAGTTGCACTTCTTACTGGTTCGGTTAAAAAAGCAGCGAGAAAAGTTATTCATGAAGGTTTATTAGATGGAAGTATTCAACTCTTAATCGGTACTCATGCCTTATTGGAAGACACTGTCCAATTTCAGAATTTAGGACTTGTTGTAATCGATGAACAACACCGATTTGGTGTGGCGCAAAGAGCAAAAATGTGGCGAAAAAATACGGTGCCACCGCATGTGCTAATTATGACTGCAACACCAATTCCAAGAACACTAGCAATGACATTTTATGGTGACTTAGAGGTTTCTGTAATCGATGAACTTCCCCCGGGAAGAAAACCAATTTCTACAATTCATCGCTTTGAAAGTCACCGCTTGCGCCTCTTTGGTTTCATGAAAGAGCAAATTACCTTGGGAAGGCAGATTTATGTTGTTTATCCGCTTATTAAAGAATCCGAAACCCTAGATTTTCATAATCTAATGGATGGATTTGAGGCGGTATCTCAGTCTTTTCCAATGCCAGAATATCAAGTTAGTATTGTCCATGGAAAAATGAGACCTGAAGATAAAGAATTTGAAATGCAGCGTTTTGTGAAAGGTGAAACTCAAATAATGGTCGCAACAACAGTTATTGAAGTTGGTGTGAATGTCCCAAATGCCTCCGTAATGGTAATTGAAAGTGCGGAAAGATTTGGTTTATCTCAATTGCACCAATTGCGCGGACGTGTAGGTCGAGGAGCTGAAAAATCATACTGCATTCTGATGACCGGTGAAAAACTTTCAAAAGAAGGTTTAAAAAGAATGGAAACAATGGTACAAACAAATGATGGATTCATAATTTCTGAGGTAGATTTACAACTGAGGGGCCCTGGCGATCTTATGGGAACGCAACAAAGTGGCGTTTTGGATTTGAAAATTGCCGACTTAGCAAGAGATGGACAAATAGTAACAATCGCTAGAGATGCTGCACGAAATTTAATTCAAGAAGACGCTGATTTTAGCATGCCAAAACACCAAAAATTAAAAGAAAGTGTTCAGGAAATTTTACGCAAAAAGCCCAATTGGGGTCGAATCGCCTAAGAAAAATTTATTTTAATATCCCACGAGAAATAACGATTTTTTGAACTTCCGACGTTCCTTCGTAAATCTGTGTAATTTTTGCATCTCGCATCATTCGCTCAACGTGATATTCTTTTACAAATCCATATCCACCATGAATTTGTACCGCTTCAACCGTTTGTTCCATCGCAACCTTTGAGGCATATAATTTTGCCATTGCACTGGATTGGTCGTAATTTCTCCCTGAATCTTTATCCAAGGCAGAACTGTAAACTAAAAGTCGAGCTGCCTCAATTTCCGTTGCCATATCTGCCAATTTAAATGCAATTGCTTGGTGTTTGTAGATTTCTTTGCCAAAAGCTTTTCGTTGCTTAGAATAAGCTAATGCTAACTCAAAAGCGCCACCTGCAATTCCCAAAGCTTGAGCAGCAATTCCAATACGGCCGCCAGCAAGAACCTTCATCGCGAAAGTAAATCCAAAGCCGTCCTCCCCTATTCTATTTTCTTTTGGAACCTTCACATCATTAAACATCAAAGTATGTGTGTCACTTCCACGAATTCCCAATTTATCTTCTTTTGCACCAACAATAAATCCTTCCATTCCGCGCTCAATAATTAAGGCATTAATTCCTTTATGGCCCAATTCTTTGTGCGTCTGTGCGATTACAATATAGGTAGATGCTGTGCCACCATTTGTAATCCAATTTTTGACGCCATTCAATAGATAATAGTCGCCCATGTCAATCGCTGTAGTTTGTTGTGATGTCGCATCGGAACCTGCTTCTGGCTCTGACAAACAAAAAGCGCCAATTTTCTCGCCTTTAGCAAGTGGAACTAAAAAATGTTGTTTTTGAGCTTCTGTGCCAAATTTTTCTATTCCCCAAGCTACCAAGGAATTATTTACAGACATACAAACTGAAGCAGAAGCATCAACCTTAGAAATTTCTTCAATTGCCAAAACATATGAAATCGTGTCCATACCACTTCCACCGTATTTTGGATCAATCATCATGCCCATAAAACCAAGTTCTCCCAAAAGTTTCATTTCCTCTGCTGGAAATTTTTGAAGGTTATCGCGTTCAATAACACCTGGTTTTAATACATTTTGAGCGAAATCGCGCGCTGCTTCTTTAACTGCGATGTGTTCTTCTGATAATTCAAAATTCATTGTTGGAATATTTCATTTAATTTTGACAAAAATAAGGCAAATCTTTTTTACATAGTTCTACATGTTAAAGAATATTCAAATAATTGGTTTAATGTCCGGAACTTCTCTAGATGGTTTGGATATCGCGCATGTTGCATTTGATTTTTCTGCAGCGCTTCCAACATTTGAATTACTGCATTCAGAAACTCTTCCATATTCCGATGAAATTCTTGTAAAATTAAACGTAGCAAAGACCTTTTCAGTTCCTGAAATGCTGATGTTAGACAAAGAAATAGGCCGATTTTATGCACTTAAAGTTTTAGAATTCATAGAGAAAAATAAAATCAGTGTCAAAACTATTTCTGCAATTGCTTGCCATGGACAAACTATTTTTCACCAACCTGAAAATGGTTTTACACAGCAAATAGGTTGTGGAACTACATTGGCATTTCTAAGTGGAATTCCTGTAATAAATGATTTTCGTAGCTTGGATGTTATTGCTGGTGGACAAGGAGCGCCCTTGGTTCCAATTGGTGACTTTTTACTGTTTTCGGATGAAGCGGATGCTTTTTTAAATATTGGGGGTTTTGTAAATATTAGTTTTAAAAAAGGTGATGAAATTACTGCTTTTGATATATGTCCGGGAAATTTACCCTTGAATAAATTTGCAGAAACACTAGGTTTAAAATATGATAAAAACGGTGAAATTGCTAAAAATGGGCAATTGGACGAGAGCTTACTCAAAAAATTAAATAACATTAATTATTATTCTTTGTCAGCTCCAAAATCTCTTGGAACAGAATGGTTGGAAAAACAATTTTTACCATTAATTCCTAAAGAGCTTAGTCCTGAAAAAAAATTAAGAACCATAACAGAACATATCGCTATTCAAATATCAGCAGTTCTTAATAACCAACAACTCAATTCTGTATTTATAACAGGAGGAGGCGCTCACAATAATTTCCTTATAGAATGCCTTAAACAGCATTTTTCTGGAAATATAATTGTTCCTCAATCTAAACTTATAGATTTTAAAGAAGCAATCGTTTTTGCATTTTTGGGTGCACGTTATTTACGCAATGAGGTTACAACTATCTCAAGTGTTACAGGAGCTAAATTATCGCTTTGCACAGGTGTATATCATCGAATTTAAGCCGCTTATATCTTCCACTTTATTCACAATTAACTTGTTCGTAACTATCAATAAAAAACAAATTCACAAAAAGACAATTTGTGTAACTTCGCTTCGCATTTATTGTTGCTATTAACAAATTTTTTATTAATTTATTTACAAATGGAAATTTATCTCATCGCTTTTTTTATTCTCGGATACGTAGCTATAACAATGGAGCATTCTCTAAAATTAGATAAATTAATCCCTGCACTTTTAATGATGGTTGCCTGTTGGACACTCATTGCAATTAATGTCGATAATATAACATATTGGATTGATGCAGATGGAATATCAGAGGAATTTACAGGGGTAAATCATTTGGGCATTGAACATGTAAATAAAACACTACTCCATCATTTTGGTAAAACTGTAGAAATATTAGTGATTATGATGGGGGCAATGGCGATTGTTGAAATGATAGAGTACTTTGATGGGTTTTCTTCCATTAAAGACCTGATAAAATCTCGTAAAAAAACCACTATTCTTTGGATTGTTTCAATCATAGCGTTCTTGCTATCATCCATTATTTACAACATGTTGGCTACAATTGTATTGATAACTGTTTTGCGAAAAATTATAAGTAACAAAGAAGATCGTATGTGGTATTCTGGATTCATAATTATTGCTGCAAATGCTGGTGGATGTTGGACTCCTGTTGGTGATATTACTACTACAATGCTATGGTCTGCACACCAAGTTTCTACAGGAAATCTGATGTTGAAAGTAGGTGTGCCATCCTTAATCTGTATATTGCTACCACTTATCGCTGCTTTATTTATGCCTGTATTTAGAGGGGAAATTGAACTTGTTGACGAAGAAAAAGTTAAAACGAAAAAAGTAAACCCAAATTCTAAGTTTATGCTCTATTTTGGACTAATTCTAATCATCTTTGTTCCTATTTTTGAAACATTAACACTACTTCCTCCTTACATGGGAATGATGGGTGCTTTAGCTTTATTTTCAGTAACTGCAGAAGGTTTAATTAATAGTAAAAAAGGCAAGAAGAGGATTATATCTGAAGTAGGTGTATTGCATCAAGGACCTACAATGAAAGCATTAAGTAAAGTGGAAATGCCTTCTTTTTTATTTTTCTTAGGAATATTAATGACTGTGGCAGCACTTCAATCAACTGGAATGATTTATAATTTAGGGGAATTCGCGAGAAACGCTGAGATTTCTAAAGATATCATTGTTATCTCTTTAGGGCTTATATCGGCCATTATTGATAATGTTCCATTAGTTGCTGCATCCTTTGGTATGTTTAATGACTTACCTGGAGCTGATGTTTGGTATTTTATTGCTTATGCTGCTGGAACAGGTGGTTCTATTCTTATTATTGGCTCGGCTGCAGGAGTTGTTGCAATGGGAATGGAAAAAATTTCTTTCTTTTGGTACTTTAAAAATATTGCGCTACTTGCTGCCTTAGGATATTTTGGTGGAATTGCTTTTTTTATTTTATTTCGTAACTTCTAATCTTTTTAACGTTAAAACAAAATGAACTTATTCTTTTTTCTACAAGCCAATCCAGGACTTACTACAGGTAATGAAACAAAAACTGGTGTAAAAAATGTTCCCATTTGGGATATTATTGATCAGTCTAACGGAGGAATTGGCTGGCTTATAAATTTAATCCTTTTAATCATGTTAGGTTATACTGTTTTTGTTTTTGTAGAGCGCTTTTTGGCGCTTAGAAAAGCTACTAAAGAGGATGCTGGCTTGCTTACCAATATTAAAACTCATTTGGCCAATGATAACATTCAAGGGGCAAAAGATGCATGCGAGGCCTCTGATTCTCCTATTTCTATCATGCTTGCCAAAGGAATTTCACGTATAGGCTCTGCTAAAAACGAAAGTATTGCTGCAACGATTGAAAATACTGGAAAGTTTGAAATTCTTCGCTTAGAACAACGCCTAAACTTCTTGGCAACTGCAGCGGGTGCAGCACCAATGATTGGTTTCTTAGGAACAACAATAGGAATGGTAGTTGTATTTATTGATTTACAAAATTCTAGTGCCCTTGAGCTGAAAACAATTGCTCCAGGAATTATGACAGCAATGGTAACTACTGTAGGTGGATTAATTGTAGGTATTCTAGCATTTATGGGCTACAACTTCTTAGTGGGTCAAATAGGAAAAGTTGTTTATCAAATGGAAAATGCTGCTCTTGAATTCATGGATATGTTGAATTCTCCAAAAAAATAAAACAATGGATCTTCGCCCTAGAAATAAAGTCAAAGTAGAAGGTGGAATGGCGTCAATGACGGACCTCGTCTTCTTATTGCTCATATTCTTCATTATCATGAGCTTAATGGCAAATAACCAAACTCCGATTGATTTACCTAAACCTGAAGAAAACCTTCCTACTGTTCAAGATCCAGTAGAAGCAATGGTTGTTATTACAGAAGATAATCGCTATGTAGTAATGCCCGGAGGAGACATGAGTAATCCAATGGATTTTGATGAAATTAAAGAAATTACAGGTGCAGCTGTAGCAAAGTCACAAAAATTAAAACTCAAAGTTGCTGGACATCGGAAAGCAAGTTATGAGGCAATTTTTAATGTTTTAGCCCTAGCTCAAGCAAATGGTTGGGACCCTGTTTTAGCCTATGATAAATAAATGTCAGAAAAAAAATACATATCAAGTCCTCAAGTAGCAGATCCAAAAGATGTAAAAGCTGGATTAATTAGCGCAGTTGCGTCAATTATTCTATTAATGATCTTACTCTTTCTTATTACCTACCAAATTGCCGACCCACCAGCTCAAGATGTTGTTGTAACTGCAGAAGCTGTTATAGATGAAATTCTACTGAAAGATTTAAAACTTGAAAGCGGTAGTATTGGCGGTGGTTCGCCATCTAATGACAGAGTTGATAAACCAAAGGAACAAATACAAGAAATTATTACTGGAAAATCAAAACGAAGTTCTGATAAATCAGGGAAATCAAATAAAACAAATGGTAATGATGCCAATAATGAAGCATCTACAACAGTGCAAAGTCAAGATCCTTTTGGGTCTGGCGGGTCTGGCGGTAAAAATGGAGCTGGAAATGGGCCATTTAGCGGGCCTGGTAACAGCGATGGTGGAGATGGCGGTATTGGAAAAGGAAATGGGGAAAGTCGCTTAAGGATAAGTAATGCCAGTCTTCCTCTATACGATATTGATTTTGATAGTAATATTCATTTGCAATTAACGGTTAATGCGAATGGAGAAGTCGTAGCTGCAAAAAGTATAAAATCTAAAACAACCTGCTCAGATCAGCGTATTATTAACCAAGTTATTAATGAAGTAATGCGACAGGTAAAATACAAAAAAGAAAATGGTGCTGGCTTAGTTTATACCTTTTATACTGTAAAAATCCTTGCTAAATAAGTACGAGAAAAGCATTGAATGGTTATTTAAGCAATTTCCATCATTTCAAAATTTGGGGGCGGAGGCTTATAAACCAGGTTTATCAAATGTAATTTCCCTTCTAAACTCCTTTGACAATCCTCAAGATAAATTACAATTTATCCATATTGCTGGCACAAATGGCAAAGGATCTACAGCTTCTTTTACAGCATCTATACTGAAAGAATTAAAAGAAAAAGTTGGGCTTTTTACATCACCACATATTTTTGATTTCCGTGAGCGAATTCGAGTAAATGGAAAAAAAATAACAGAAGCTGAAGTAATTTCTTTTTGCACAAAAATTAAAGCATTAAAACTAGACTTTGAACCTTCTTTTTTTGAGATAACTTTTGTGCTTTCTATAGTGCATTTTCAAGCTAAAAATTGCAGTATTTGTGTTATCGAAACTGGTTTAGGTGGGCGTTTAGATGCAACAAATTGCATACTTCCAAAAATCAGCGTTATCACTAATATTGGCATGGATCACATGAAATTTCTGGGGAATACATTGAAAGAAATAGCACTTGAAAAAGCCGGCATTATCAAAGAAAATACAACGGTCGTAATTGGAAAAACACAGAACGAGATCAAAGAATTATTTACTGATATTGCAAAAGAAAAAAAAGCAAAAATTTTCTTTGCCGATGAAAACAAAAATAATACAATAGAACTTTATCCAGCCTACCAAATAGAAAATTTACAAACTGCACTCAAAACTTTGGAGCTAATCTCCTACTCCATCTCACAAAAAATAATTCAAAAAAGTATTGATAAGCTCCAAAAAAATACGGGGCTCTTTGCACGAATGACACACATAAATAGAAATCCTGATATTATTTTAGATGTTTCACACAACGAAGACGGAATAAAAGCAACTCTAAATGCACTTATCATAAACCCAAAAGGGAAATTGCTTGTTCTGCTCGGCTCTTCTTATGACAAAGATATCAACCTGCACTTGAACTTATTTCCAGAAAATACAACTATCTATTTATGTGCTTTTAGTAATGAACGAAGTCGAAAATTTGAAGAATATCAAATTTTAAAAAACCAAAATCCAAAAATAAAAGAAGTGTTTGCAGATATTAATTTAGCCATATCCAAGCTAAAGAAATTGCTTTCTAAAGAAGATACACTTCTGATAATTGGGAGTTTCTTTCTCATTGCAGATTACGAAGCCGATAACAATCCTTCTTAATATCTAAAAAATTATTTATCTTTGCGCTAATGGAAAAACAAGTCATTCTCAATTCCAAGCACTTAGAACTTACATTGAAAAGACTTTCCCACGAATTAATTGAATCCCATAACGATTTTTCAGATACAGTTTTAGTAGGTCTTCAACCAAGAGGAATTTATGTTGTTGCACAGTTAAAAAAGCAGCTGGAAATAATTTTAGGAAAAGAAATCGTTTGCGGAAATCTCGATATAACCTTTTTTAGGGATGACTTTAGAAGAAGAGAAAAACCACTTATTCCAAGCATCACAAATATTGATTTTAGCCTCGAAAATAAAAAAGTAGTTTTAGTAGACGATGTCTTATATACTGGGCGGACAATTCGAGCTGGTTTAGATGCATTACTAACATTTGGACGTCCATCGAAAGTAGAATTACTCGTGTTAATTGACCGCCGTTTTCGCAGAGATTTACCCATTCAAGCTGACTATGTTGGAAAAATGGTAGATTCCTTAATTTCGGAACGCGTATCAGTAGAATGGGAAGAAATAGAAGGTGAGGATAAAATAGTATTGTATACAAAAGATTCAAATGAATAATTTAAGTGTAGATCATCTTACCGGAATTAAAAACCTCAGCAAAGAGGACATCGACTTAATCTTCAAAACCGCAGATAGCTTCAAAGAAGTAATTAACCGACCAATTAAAAAAGTTCCTTCACTGAGAGATATTACAATTGCAAATATTTTCTTTGAAAATTCAACACGGACAAAACTTTCCTTTGAGCTTGCAGAAAAAAGACTTTCCGCTGACATTCTTAACTTCAGTGCTTCTGGGAGTTCAGTAAAAAAAGGAGAGACACTTATCGATACTGTAAATAATATCCTTTCTATGAAAGTGGACATGGTGGTTATGCGTCATCCGAATCCCGGGGCTGCCCTTTTCTTGTCAAAAAAAGTGAATGCAAAAATTATAAATGCTGGAGATGGAACACATGAACATCCTACTCAAGCACTTTTGGATGCTTACTCCATTCGTGAAAAACTTGGCGCTGTACAAGGAAAAAAAGTAGTAATCGTGGGAGATATTTTACATTCTCGCGTGGCATTATCAAATATTTATTGCCTACAGAAATTAGGTGCAGAAGTCATGGTTTGCGGTCCAACAACCCTTATTCCAAAAGACATGCATTTATTAAATGTTAAAATTTCACACAATCTAAGAGAAGCATTGGAATGGTGTGATGTTGCAAATATGCTGCGAATTCAGTCAGAAAGACAAGAAATCAGTTATTTTCCATCCTTGAGAGAGTATTCAATGCAATTTGGATTAAACAAAGAAATTTTAAATAGTCTTTCAAAAGAAATTGTGGTAATGCACCCCGGCCCTATAAATCGCGGTGTTGAAATTACCAGCGATGTTGCGGATTCTAAACAAAGTATAATTTTAAATCAAGTTGAAAATGGTGTTGCAATTCGAATGGCGGTAATTTATTTACTCGCAGCGAAGATTGATCGCTAATTATTTTTACATTTGACAAAACGATTAAAATGAACTTTTCAACTGACCAAATAAGAAATGTCACTTTTGTTACTTCAAACGTTGAGAAACTAGATGCATCAAATGCGCCAGAATTAAAGAGTCATTTCTTTTTATTGAATAACGCAGGTATCAATAATATTGTTTTAGATTTATCAAAATCTAAATACTGTGATTCATCAGGTTTAAGTGCAATACTGACAGGAAACAGACTTTGTAAAGATACAAATGGTCAATTCGTAATTTGTGGACTTCAGTCAAATGTTCAAAAAATGATTGAAATTGCGCAACTTGATCGTGTTTTTAAAATTTGTGATACAGTTGAAGAAGCCCAAGCTGCCGTTGAATTTTGAGTTTTAAGATCACCATACTTGGAAGTGGTGGTGCTTTGCCAACAAATAAAAGAGGACCATCAGCACAATACATTGATTGCATAAACCGACATTTACTAATTGATTGTGGAGAGGGAACTCAAACACAATTAAGAAAATTCGGAGTTCAATTTCAGAAAATCAGCCATATTTTTATATCTCACTTACATGGAGATCATTTTTTTGGTCTTCCTGGTTTATTAAGCACAATGAATCTTTTAGGAAGAAATACCGGACTTACAATTTATGGTCCTGAAAATCTTCATGCACTTTTAAATGATATTTTTAGCTGTGGTGGTCAACAACTGAATTTTAATCTCAACTTTGTTCTGCTAGATTTCACTGAGGAAAAAGTCCTTTTTGAAGATAAACTAATTTGCATTACAAGTTTTCCTTTAAAACACAGAATTCCAACCTGCGGCTTTAAAATTGAAGAAAAAACAAAAGAGTACAGTATCAATGCCGAGGCAACAAAAAAACTTTCAATTCCCTTAAAAGATTATCCAAAACTTAAGCGAGGGGAAAATATTTTCTTGGAAAATGGTAAACAAATTGATTTTAGAAGCTGTGTTATAGAGCCAAAAAATCCAAGGTCTTATGCTTATTGCTCAGATACCTATCCAAGCGATAAATATTTGAATTCTATACAGGGGGTCGACATGCTTTATCACGAAGCAACTTTTACGGAAGAACTTTCAGATCGTGCAAAGAAAACTTTACACAGTACCGCTAAAAAAGCTGCAGAAATAGCACAAAAAGCAAATGTTAAAAAATTAATGTTAGGGCACCTTTCTTCGCGATATGAAAATAGTGAAGGTCATTTGCTCGAAGCCACTCAAATATTTAAAGATACAATCGTCGCTGAAGACGGAATGGTGATTGAGCTCTTATAAATTAGTTAAGAATCTACTTTACGAGACCTTATTTCTGAGCAAAACGATAAAGAACATAAGCAACTATACTAAAGAGAATATTAGGAATCCAGACAGCCAAAAGCGTAGAAAATCCAACATTTATTGCTGCTACAGTCGTCATCTTCATGGCAAAAATATAGATGAATACAAACCCCAAACCAATTGCGATATTTAAACCTATTCCTCCTCTTTTTTTCTGAGAGGATACTGCAACTCCTATAATTGTTAAAATATAGGCAGCAAAAGGGTAAGAAGTGCGCTGGTGCAACTCAATTTCATAAGATGAAACAGCTGCTGATCCTTTTAATTTTTCTCGTGAAATTAAATTCTTTAATTCAGAAAATGTCATCGTTTCTGCAATTGTTTGTCGCTGTGCCATTTCCTCCATCACGAAATTAAAAACAGTATCTTTTTTAGCTCCAAATTTAAGTGTCCCCTCCGGGAATAAAATGTCTTTTTCGTAATAATCTTTTAATTGCCATTTATTTGTTCCCGGATAATTCTTTGCATAGCGAGCTTTTAAAAAATAAACTACCTCATTACTATCATTCCATCGTTGAATTGTAAAATCATGAACTTGTCCTTCAGAATTGGTGTAATTTGAAAAATAAACAGATTGATTTCCAGGGTAATCAGCGTGATAATCTTCAACACTCATTTCATCACTATAATATTTTTCTTCAAATGCTAGACGATTGTTGTTCGCCCATGGAACGATAAAGTGATTTAAAACTAGCGAAATAAGCATTAAAACAGTTGCTCCAATCAAATAGGGTCTGTAAAATCGAGTAAGAGGCCGACCACTAAACCAAATAGGAATAATTTCTGTGTCTTGAGCCATTTTTGCGGTAAACCATATTACAGAAAGAAAAATAATCATCGATGAAAACATATTTCCATAGAAAAGAATAAAATTCAAATAGTAATCCAAAAAAATACCTGATAACGGCGCTTTATTGGAAATAAACTCACTCAATTTTGCAGAAATATCAAATACCATTGCAAACAACATGATGATTCCCAACATAAAGAAGAATGTAGTTAGAAACTTTCGAATGATGTAGCGATCAATTATTGATAACATATGATTTTCTTACAAACGTTGACTTAATTGTTTAACCATCTTCTCTTTCCACACAGAAAATTCTCCTGACTTGATTTTCTCTCTCGCCTCTTTCATTAACCGAAGATAAAAAGATAAGTTGTGAATCGTGGCTATTTGTATCCCTAAATTCTCGCCTGTTTTAATTAAATGGCGCAAATAAGCTTTTGAATATACTTGATCTACCCAAACAGGACTTTCTTTGTCGATTGGCGAGAAATCAGTGGCCCATTTTTCGTTTTTAATATTAATTGTCCCGTTTTCTGTAAATAACATTCCGTGGCGGGCATTACGACTTGGCATAACACAATCAAACATATCGATTCCTAAGGCAATGCATTCCAATAAATTTTTTGGCGTGCCTACTCCCATTAAATAGCGTGGTTTATCGGAGGGTAATATGGCGCAGACATGTTCTGTCATTTCATACAATTCATCTTCTGGTTCCCCAACGGATAAGCCGCCAATCGCATTGCCATCTGCACCAAAAGATGCAATTGTTTCTGCTGATTCTGTTCGTAAATCTTTGTATGTGCTTCCTTGAACGATTGGAAAAAGACTTTGATTATATCCGTACTTTGATTCGGTGGCATTAAAAGCCTCAAAACAACGATGCAGCCAACGGTGTGTCATTTGCATAGATTTTTTTGCATAATTATAATCACAAGGATAAGGCGTGCATTCATCAAAAGCCATAATTATATCTGCACCTATAGATCGTTGAATTTCTATTGCCCGTTCTGGTGTAAAAAAATGATAAGAGCCATCGATATGAGATTGAAATTTTACGCCCTCTTCATTTATTTTTCTGGAACCTGACAATGAATAAACTTGGTAACCGCCACTATCTGTTAGCATCGGACGATCCCAAGAAATAAACTTATGCAAACCTCCTGCTTTTTCTATTATTTCTGTTCCAGGTCTTAAAAATAAATGGTAAGTGTTCCCAAGAATAATTTGAGCTTGAATGTCTTCGCTTAATTCCTTTTGATGAACTCCTTTCACAGAACCTCCAGTTCCAACAGGCATAAATATTGGTGTCTCAATAACACCATGATCTGTGTGTAATAATCCTGCTCTAGCTTTAGAAGATTTATCGTGACTTATTAATTCAAAGTGCATAAATATGTTGAAAAAAACTTTGAGCAAAGATACAGGTATTTGATTTCGCAAGGCATCTTTGTACTCAAGTTTT
>RFPM01000030.1 GCA_009926125.1 Flavobacteriales bacterium
CAATAGATAATATGGAACATATTCAACTCCCATGGTTCGAGAGAAAACTGCTTGGTCCCAACTTTTCGCAAATTCATAGGTGTAAGGTGAAGAAAAAACCCCAACATCAATCCAATCAGTTCCTTTTCTGGATGTTTTTATACCCAGATACCCTTCATAAAGCCAACGCAAATTTTTATTTTCCGAGGCATAATTGGCATTCATGTAGGAACCAAAACCAGGACTAAGTTGAACACGCAAATTTTTAGTTGGGGTGTAACTTAATTCAAGTAAAGCCAAATTAATGAACCCACCCCCCAATTGATTATGAGAAACAAATAGTGGAACTTGCTTTTGCTTGAAATCATTTAATTGGGAGCCAATATAGCAATCCATTCCACCATGAATTTTAATAACTGAGTCGATATCTTTTTTCTGGCTTAAAAGAAATAAGGGGCAAAAAAATAATATTTTTAGAAAACAAGGCATTAAGTAAGCAAAATTTTTATAAAACTTTTTACTTTGAATTGAAAAATCCCTTTCCCATTATATTTTGTTCCGAAAGCATTTTTAAGGCTTATAAAAGGTTAGAATAAACAAGTAAGTAAAAGGAGTTTAAAGACTATTGTAAGGCTTTTATAATGAAAGCTTGAATGCCATTTTCATGCAAAACAACACTTCCAAAAATAAAAAAGAAGTTATTCTCTAATAATTATTACTTTCTTTTCATTTTTTACATCTTTTTCACAACGTTCCATTTTGACTTCGAAACATTCTTTCTTGTCTATGGAACATTCCATTTTGTCATTACCACATTTAGATTTATTGCACGGAGTACACAAGGTTGCACAAATTAAACCACCAACAAAAGCACCCGCTCCAAAGAGAATTGCAACATAAGATGCAATTGTAGTCAGCTTTCCAAGAGCTTCTTTTTTACTATAAGCCAATAAAAACAAACCTCCCATTAATACAATTAATGCAAGAGATAAAGCGACGATAAGCATAGGACACAGCATAATAATAAATTTTTAAGTTCGTAAAATTCTCCAAAAACCATTCTTGGCACATTTAAAGATATCAACTTTATTTATATTCTCATACTTTTTCTTTCATTTAAAAAAAGTAATTTACCAACTTCCCACTTTATAATTACGACGGAAATCTTCCTTAATGCTTATGTTTTACAGTTTATTTATGGGATTAAATTAACCAATCATTTTAGAGGGATCAACGAGTGCGTCATATTCTTCTGAAGTAACATGCCCTAGGCCAACCGCTGCTTCTTTAAGCGTTGTATTATTTTTATGGGCATATTTTGCTATTTCTGCCGCCTTGTAATAACCAATTTTAGTGTTGAGAGCTGTTACCAACATGAGTGAATTTTCTAGGTGTTGTTTGATAATGGGTAAATTTGCCTTTATTCCAACAGCACAATTGTCAGCAAAAGAAAGACAAGCATCACCAATTAGTCGTGCCGATTGCAACACATTTACCGCTATTACCGGCTTAAAAACATTTAATTCAAAATGACCGCTTGCACCAGCTATTGACACAACGACATCATTTCCCATTACCTGCGCGCAAACCATTGTTAGCGCTTCAGGTTGCGTTGGATTTACTTTTCCAGGCATAATAGAAGAACCAGGCTCATTATCAGGAATAATTAATTCACCAATTCCACAACGAGGGCCAGAAGACAGCATTCTGATATCGTTTGCGATTTTCATTAGAGAAACAGCACTTCGTTTTAGTGCGCTAGAAAGTTCAACCATTGCATCGTGAGCAGCTAAAGCTTCAAACTTATTGCCTGCTGTAATAAACGGAAGTTGAGTAAGCTCCGCAATTTTTTTAGCTACTAAAACATCATAGCTTTTAGGAGCATTTAAGCCTGTTCCAACAGCCGTTCCTCCTAATGCTAATTCTGCAACTGCTTCTAATGCATTATTGATGCAGCGAATCGATTTATCAATTTGACAAACGTAAGCACTAAATTCCTGCCCTAGCGTCAAAGGCGTTGCGTCCATAAAATGTGTTCTTCCTGTTTTAACAATGTCTTTAAACTCTTCTACCTTTGATTGCAGCACATTTCGTAAATGTACTAAGCCAGGCAGTGTTTTTTCTGCAACCATTTTATATGCGGCAATATGCATCGCTGTAGGAAATGTATCATTGGATGATTGAGATTTATTCACATCATCATTCGGGTTAAGCACTTTCGCTTCATCTGTTAATTTCCCCCCAGAAATTTCGTGCCCACGATTTGCAATAACCTCATTACAATTCATATTTGATTGTGTTCCAGATCCTGTTTGCCATATTACTAAGGGAAATTCAGTGTCGTGTTTTCCGGCAATAATCTCGTCACAAACGCTTGAAATTAACACTGATTTCTCGGGGGTTAAAACCCCTAAATCACAATTTGCTTGTGCTGCCGCCTTTTTTAGATATGCAAAAGCGTGAATTATTTCTAATGGCATTGACCCTTCAGGCCCGATCTTAAAATTATTTCTAGAACGTTCTGTTTGTGCACCCCAGTAGCGATTAGCCGGAACTTTAACATCTCCCATGGTGTCTTTTTCAATTCTAAAGTCCATTTTATGTGTTTTATTTGTAATTAATTTATAATTTTACAATCTAAATTATACTACAAAAATAATAGAAGATGAACACTTTCGGCATTGTATTGTTTCTTTTAATTTTCGGAATGGCATTTTGGATGCTAATATTCTTAATGGGCTTTATTCTGCCTTATTGGATAACCTTAGGATTATTCGAGCAATTACGTCCAAAAAGAATTTTTGAAGATGAAAAAAAATCATAGATTTATTTGACTACTAAATAGTAAAGGCTGGTTAAGAACCGGCCTTTTTTCGTTATCCAAAAAAGAAACAGACAACAAGAACGTTAATTTTCCTTAATTTCGGAAACTGTAAAAAACATTGCATGGAAATAACACCTGACATCCAACAAAAATTAAAACTACTTGAGCAAAAATACAGCGCACTTGGTCAAGATTTATCTTCTTATTTAGATGGCTTGCTACACGCTGATGTTACCACATATTGGGATTATATAGAATTAGACACTTTATTGAGCTTACAAAAACCGAAGACACAATTTCCAGATGAGCAGGTATTTATTATGTACCACCAAATCACGGAGTTATACTTTAAATTAGCGCTAAATGAATTTGAGCAATTAGGAAACAAAGAAACCATAGACAAAGACTTTTTTCTTTCCCGTGTAGGCAGAATTAATCGGTATTTTGAAGCATTAATTCAAAGTTTTGAGATTATGGTAGATGGAATGGAGCGGGAGCAATTTTTAAAATTTAGAATGTCTTTATTGCCCGCAAGTGGATTTCAGTCGGTGCAATACCGAAAAATTGAAATATTCAGCAGTGATTTTATAAACCTTGTAGCGAAAGATAAGCGTACTAAATTTAATGCTTCCTCTACAATAACTGAAATGTTTGAATGTGTTTATTGGAAAGAAGGTGCCACAGAAATGGATTCCGGAAAAAAGACCTTGACACTTACACAATTTGAAGAGCAGTATAAAAAAACGCTCCTTTCACTTGGAGAGAAGTGTAAAACAAATAATCTTTGGCAAGTTTACCTTCGATTAAGTACTAAGGACCAAAAAGATCAAGTTATTATAGACGCTCTACGTCGAAATGATATAAATATCAACATTAATTGGCCTTTGGCTCATTATAAATCGGCAGTGCGCTATTTAGCTCTTTCAGAAAAAGATATTCCCGCTACAGGAGGCACAAATTGGCAGAAATATTTACCCCCAAGACTTCAAAAGCGAATTTTTTATCCTCAACTTTGGTCCAGTGAAGAAAAAACAGAATGGGGGAAAGCTTGGGTTGATGAAGCCTTGAAATCTATTTAGTTTTTTTGAATTTCTTTCAAATATATTTTCGAAAAATCAATTAATCCTAACTCATTAAATTCAAAATCTCTAACGCGCAGATTAATAACCACAAAAATATCTTCGCTAAAAACAGGAATAACTATTGGGTTTTTAAGGATAAGCTTATCTATCTTCTGCTGCAGTTTATTTCTCTCTTCTTGACTTGCCGTAATTTGCGACGCTAAAAAAAGCCGATCATATTCTTTATTATAGAAACGGGTTTGATTGTTTTCACTTTTATTTTGACTGCAAAACAACGCAAGGAAGGATTCTGCTTCTGCATAATCTGCTGCCCAACCAGTCCTCCAAATCTTAGCTTTTTTACTTGCAATAAAGTTATTTTTTTCTTTCAAGTTGCAATTTACAACACGCAACTCAATACCTAAATTTGTGTTTAATTGTTTTACAAGAGCTCTACACCACTTATCAACTAAACTCCCCTTTGTGCTACTGACAAATAAGTCAAGTTTTGGAAAGGAATTGTTTTTTGTGTAGCCCGTCTCATAAAAAAGTTTTTTTGCAAGTTCAGGATTGTATTCCACACCTTCACTTTTGTCGGGAGTATAAAAATTACTCTCTGGCACAAAGCCAAATTCTGCTGGCCTCCCATCGCCATTTAACACTTCATCACAGATGAATTTTTTATCTATCGCTAAGCTAAAGGCGCGTCTAACTTTTTCGTTGTTAAAAGGGATTGATTGGCAGTCAAAAGCCAAATAATTTATTTTAGAACCTTTTTTGTAAATTATTTTGTGGAGCAAGTTCCCCCCGTTTTTTGCAGAAGAGAGCGAACCGAAAGCATCATCTAAATTTTCCAATGGAAGCTCAAAAAGGACATCAGCCTTCTTATTACCAAATGCAATATATTGCTCTCGCTCATTTTTTGAGTAAACCACCTTTATTTCATCTAAAAACGGCAGCTGATTACCAAATACATCTTTTTTCCAGTAATCATTGTTTCTCAAAAGTGAAACACCATTTTCAGTCGCCGCGCCTAAGTAGAAACAGCCAGTTCCAACAGCATGTTTTACAATTTCTACTCCATAATAGTCATATGCACTTTTAGAGAATACCGTTAAATTAGGATGCGTAAGGATATTTAAAAAGCTGGTATAAGAATTCGTTAATTTAATCTCAATCGTATTCTCATCTTTTATCGTTATTCCTGAGACTCCAGATTTAGGGAAAGAGTTTCTTGAAAGTTTATAAAAGGCTTCAGCGCCAACAATCTTGTCTTTTAGGAAATGACTTAGTTTATTTAAGGGGCTCGCAGAACAAGCAAATTCTAGAGAAAATTTTACATCTTCAACAGTCATTTTCTTTGTACTTCCGCCAAAACAAGGGTCATCATGAAAATACACCGCCGATCTAATTTTAAGCTGTATTGTTTTGTAATCTTGGCTAACAGTAAAATTTTCAGCGAGATTGCCAATTATTTTATTTTCAGCGTCGATTATCAATAAAGGCTCAAAGATTTGGGATAAAACCCGTTGTTCATTGATAGAATTTGAGCTTAAGGGAAAATAGCAATTTTGTTTTTCCGAAGAATAATAGGTAAAAACCCCGCCATAAATTTTATTTCCCAGCGCAACTTTTTTAAAAATCTGAGAACGATAAAACCCAAAAAAAATCAAGATTCCAAGGGCGCTAATAAAAATAAAAACCCAAATCTTTTTCATGGATTGCTTACTCGTGTTTTTATTTATCTGAGATTAGGTGTAAAAATCCATGAATCCATGACCTTCAACGACTTGATTGGTAATACCAGTAGCTTTATAAATATAAAAGTAAATACCATCCGTAGCTAAATCACCATTTATTTTTCCATCCCAAGCAGGGTTATTATTTATCAAATCAGAACTGCTTTTTGAAAAAACAACTGCCCCCCAACGATTTAGTATGGTTAATTCTAAAGAGACTAAATTCTTCCCGCTTAAAAAGTAAGTTGGATTCTCAGCATCTGAATTTGGTGTAAAGACATTAGGAGCAAAAACCTCAGGGAATGGATAAATACATGAGCCATCGTCAACATTTGCTAATGCATTGAAATTTAATGCAGCAGGATCAATACAAGCACAAACATCAAGATTAATAGTAAGTGTTGTATCAGATGCACACAAAGGATCAACGAAAGCAATTAATTGAACGGTGTAAGTTCCAAAAGTTTGGTTTGAATAAGTATGCGAAGGATTATTTCCAGTGCTTCCATTTCCATCTCCAAAAGTCCAATTATAGCTTGTGGCGTTAAGGCTGTTATTAACAAAGGAAAACTCTGCTGGCTGACAGTTAGACAAAGGTGCAACAAAACTAAAATTCGCAAGTGGTGGAGCCGTAAGTAAAACTTCAACGCTATCACTAATAGAGCATTGCGCCTGTGTTACAGTAATATAATACCATCCAGGATTTATATTTTGCCAATCGGGGCCACTAAATGTTAATGCATTTGGACTGGTCCAAAGATATGTTGCCGGTACTGAAGGCGCTACAACAGTAACATGCACAGATCCAGTAGGAAGACAATTCGCATTTGTAGACCATAAAGAATCTATAATTGGTCCATCCCAAACATAAATAGTTCCTGAAGAAACAATGGTATCACCACATGGATTTATGATATTAACGGAAATAATAACTGATTCATAACCTTCAATTATATTATCTTGTATAGGTGTTAAATTTACAATCACAGTATCAACGCCAGGCAAAAAGATAATTGTATCCATTAAATTTGCATAATCAACACCTTCCGTTGCTGTTCCTCCAATTGTGTAAATTATAGAGAGTGTATCAAGCATGTTCCCCTCGGGTCTTGTAAAAACAATATCTGCAAAATTACAGCCCTCAACTATTGTAGTATCTCCAGAAACGGTAGCTACTGCAACGTCTACAACATTTGATGAAAAACTATTTGCTTCAAGAAAAACCCCTGAGTCATAATTCATATCAGAAACATTAGAAATCGCAAGTTTTATATGATAGGTTTGATTGCATTGAACAGATGCAGCTGCGGTTAGTAGAACTGTTGTTCCATCGTATTGAATAGCGTTCCCATAAGTAGAGCCGTTATCATTAAAAACGTAATACTGTGTATTAGAAGCATCTCCTACATTGTTTATTGTTACAGGAATTCCCCCAGGAATTGTAGCAATATTTGCACCATTTGCATATCCTGCTAAGGCATAAGGCCCGGTAATTCCTGGTCCCCATAAGAACAAACCAAAAGCATCATTAAATGTGGAAGGAGAAAATTCAGGATATTCTTCCGAACCAAAGATGTATCTAAAATTTAAGGTGTCTCCTGTTGGGATGAAATCAAACTCTAAAACAACACCATTTGTTACAGTTCCAGCCGCTAAAATATTTAAATGTGGATCTGATGCGACATTAGCTGTGGCAGGTAGATTGTTAGAAAGGCTCGTAGAATTATTCGGCCCTTGTGCTGCAATGGCATTTCCTGTGGTTAATAATAAACCCGAACTAATTGGAAAAGTCGGATTTGTATTTGTAAAACTCGCCACATTTCCTTGCACAGCATTTGCGTTGACAGGATTTCCATTAATAGTAATGTTTGATGCAGTCACTCCCATTCCCAACAAAACATTATTTACAAGTTGTGTTGGGGTTTGTGTGTTTGAAACTACTACACTTTGAGAAAATGCCATTAGGCTTAATGACACAAAAACAAATGAAGTGATAAATTTTATCATATGAAAAGATCGTTAAAGTTTAAAAAACAAGACACTACATTTTTCTTATTAGTTGCACGACAAAAATAATGTTTTTAATTAAGCCTAAAAAACCAGCAATATTTCGCAATTTTGAAAGCCTAAAAAACCAGCAATGAAAAATACCCAAAATTTTATTTCTAATCAAGCAGATCGCTTTTTAAATGAATTAATAATCTTACTTAAAATCCCTTCTGTTTCCGCTGATCCAGCGTATAAATCACAGGTAAACGATTGCGCAAATCACTTGGCAAATAGCTTTAAAGAAATTGGTTTGGATAAAATTGAAATTTGCCAAACGGCAGGTTATCCAATTGTTTATGGAGAAAAAATTATCGATGCTTCATTACCTACAGTTTTGGTATATGGTCACTATGATGTCCAACCTGCTGATCCAATTGATTTATGGACTTCTCCACCTTTTGAGCCAGTAATAAAAAAAACAGATATTCATCCAGCAGGAGCAATTTTCGCTCGAGGGGCCTGCGACGATAAGGGACAAATGTTCATGCATCTAAAAGCTGTGGAGGCGATGTTAAGCGCTGGTGAATTACCCTGCAATGTAAAATTTATGATAGAAGGAGAAGAGGAAGTGGGAAGTGGAAATCTTGCAATTTTTGTAAAAGAAAACAAAGAAAAACTTAAAGCAGACATTATTCTTGTATCTGATACAGGAATGTTGGCAAATGACGTTCCCTCTGTAACTACCGGACTTAGAGGATTAAGTTATGTTGAGGTGGAAGTTACCGGACCAAATCGTGATTTACATTCTGGTTTATACGGAGGCTGCGTTGCAAATCCAATTAATGTTCTTGCAGAAATGATTGCCTCATTGCACGATGAAAATGGAAAAGTTAATATCCCTGGGTTTTATGATAAGGTTGTTGAATTAACAGATGCCGAACGTCAAGAAATGGCAAAAGCACCGTTTTCTCATGAGGCATATTGTAAAGCTTTAGATTTAAAGGAAACAATGGGTGAAGCAAATTATTCTACAATGGAGCGAGGTTCTATTCGCCCCACTTTGGATGTAAATGGTATTTGGGGTGGATACATTGGCGAAGGCGCAAAAACAGTAATCGCTTCCAAAGCATTTGCAAAGATATCAATGCGCCTTGTTCCAGACCAAAATCCCGAGGAAATCACAGCGTTATTTTCACATCATTTTAATAAAATTGCTCCCAATTCAGTTCGAGTTTTAGTGAAGCCACACCATGGCGGAGAAGCGGCTGTTACACCAATTGATTCTATTGGCTACAAAGCAGCAAGCATGGCCTACGAAAATTCCTTTGGAAAGAAACCAATTCCCGTTCGCAGTGGCGGAAGCATTCCGATTGTTGCGCTTTTTGAAAGGGAACTTGGTCTAAAAACAATTTTAATGGGATTTGGCTTAGATAGCGATGCAATTCACTCACCAAATGAGCACTTTGGGCTTTTTAATTTTTACAAAGGAATCGAAACAATTCCGTACTTTTATAAGTATTTCACTGAATTAAACTCAAACTCATGAGAAGCCTTAGCTATTTATTTGTTTGCCTTATTATCTCTTCTTGCGCTCCTTTTGTGCGTCCGGAATTTGTAAGCTACGAAGGATTTAAAATGGGAAAAATGGACGCTAAGCAGGTTTCTTTTTCCTTAAGCATAAAACTTAAAAACCCAAATTCATACGCATTGAAAGTAAAAAAGTCATCTTTAAGCCTGAGTATTGATGCTGGTAAAATTGGAATTCTAAACTTAGAAAAGACAATTAAATTACCTCGAAAAAAGGAAACGATAGTTGAAATTCCCATGAATTTATCACTTGAAAAGGGAGCTCTTATGAGAATGTTGACCTTCAGCATGCAAGATTCTATTAGGTTAAATTTAGAAGGCGATGTGCGTGGAGGCGCTTTATTTTTCACGAAAAAATTCCCGCTGTCATTTTCAAAATCAATTTCTCCAAAAGCCCTAAATCCTTTTAATCAAAAAGATTAATGCTAAGTCCCTCCGCACCTAAAAAATTATTTCTGCTTGATGCTTTTGCATTGATTTACCGTGCCTATTTTGCTTTTGCTAAGAATCCAAGGGTTAATTCCAAAGGTCAAAATACATCAGCAGCTTTTGGCTTTACAAATGTGTTAATTGACGTTATAAAAAATGAAAAACCTACGCATCTTGCTGTTGTATTTGATCCGCCAGGAGGTTCGGCACACCGCCAAGAGCAATTTGAAGCATACAAAGCACAGCGCGAAGAAATGCCGGAAGATATTCGGTCTATGATTCAACCAATAAAACGCATTGTCGAAGCTTTTAATGTTCCGATTTTAGAAGTACCTGGTTTTGAAGCAGACGATGTGGTTGGAACAATTGCTAAAATTGCCGATCAGCGAGGATTTATCACCTATATGATGACACCAGACAAAGATTATTGTCAATTAGTTACAGAAACAGCGTTTATTTATAAGCCCGGACGAGGTGGAAATCCCCCAGAAATATTAGGTGTTAAAGAAGTTTGTGCAAAATTTGAAGTGCAAAACCCTAGTCAAGTAATTGACATTTTAGGTCTTTGGGGTGATGCCTCAGATAATATTCCAGGAATTCCAGGAATTGGCGAAAAAACATCAAAGCTGCTAATTGCACAATATGGATCGATTGAAAACCTCATCGCTAATGCCCATGAATTAAAAGGAAAGCAGCAAGAGAATGTAATAAATTTTGCAGATCAAGGGCTTACATCTAAAATGCTTGCAACAATTATTACTGATGTAAAAATTGATTTTGAGGAGGAAAAACTCATCATGTGTGATGTTGACAAAGACAAAATAAGAGAGATTTTTACAGAGTTAGAATTTTTAAACCTCAGTCGTAGAATATTAGGTGAAGAAATTACTCTGACGCAAGCGCCAAGTCCACTTGCCCCAAATAAAACACAAAACCCCAATTCTTCTCAATTAGATTTATTTGGAACGCAAAGCATGGTTGAATCCCATGAACCAGTAATTACAGCGGCGTATAAAACAATTGTTACAGAAAGACCAAGTTATCACTTAATTAGCACAGCAGAAGAAAGAAAAGAGCTTTTAGAAATTTTACTTGCCCAAAAACAAGTTTGCTTTGACACAGAGACAACAAATATAGATGCAAGTCAGGCAGATTTAGTGGGAATTTCTTTTTCTTATAAAGCCCGCGAAGCATTTTATGTTGCGATACCGAAGGAATATGACGCCGCCAAAAGTATTATACATGAATTTATGCTTTTCTTCCAAAATACTGGAATAGAAAAAATCGCACACAATATTAAATACGACTTGAAGGTCTTGTCTCGCTATGGTATTTCCCTTGCAGCTCCTACTTTTGACACCATGATTGCTCACTATTTAATCAATCCTGAAGCTCGTCAAAACATGGATTTTCTAGCGCAGCACTATTTGAATTATCAGGCAATTTCAATTGAAACGCTCATCGGAAAAAAAGGAAAATCGCAGGGGAATATGCGCGATTTAGAACCTTCCGAGATTTCAGACTATGCCTGTGAAGATGCAGATATTACACTTCAGCTAAAACATATTTTTGAAAAAGAAATAAAGAAACCACATCTCAAGGATTTATTTTATGACATGGAAATGCCGCTCGTGGAAGTCTTGATGCAAATGGAAGAGGAGGGAATAGCGATTGATTCTAAAGCTTTAGCTGAATACTCAAAAGAATTAGACAGTACCTTAATTGATTTAGATTCTCAAATTAAAGAATTAGCTGGAATGGAGTTTAATACAGATTCGCCGAAACAAATGGGCGAAGTTCTTTTTGAGAAGTTAAAAATTTCAGCTAAAGCAAAAAAGACAAAAACAGGTCAATATGCAACTTCTGAAGATGTTTTAGAAAAACACAAGCACGATCACCCAATTGTTCCTTTAATTTTAGAATACCGGCAGCTGCGGAAACTGAAAAATACGTATGTGGATGCGCTTCCTACTTATTGCGACCAAAATGATGGACGTATTCACACAAATTTTATGCAAACAGTAACTGCAACTGGTCGCTTGAGCTCTAATAATCCAAACCTTCAAAATATTCCAATTCGTTCAGAAAAAGGCAGGGAAATTCGCCGAGCTTTTGTTTCGCGAGATAAGGATCATAAATTAATGGCTGTGGATTACTCGCAAATAGAATTGAGAATTATTGCCGCTTTAAGCGAGGACCCAAATATGATTCAATCATTTAGAGATGGACTTGACATTCATGCTGCAACTGCCGCAAAAGTTTACGGAGTTTCTATTGAAGAGGTAACGAGAGAGCAACGGAGCGCTGCAAAAGCAGTAAATTTTGGGATAATTTATGGTCAATCGGCCTTTGGTCTTGCTCAAAATTTAAAAATTTCAAGAACTGAAGCAAAAGAAATCATAGATAGTTACTTTGAACAATATGGAACAATAAAAAACTATATGGACAAGGTAATTTCTCAGGCTCGAGAAGAGGGATATGTAGAAACAATTATGAAACGCCGCCGCTATTTACCAGACATAAATTCTGGAAATGCCATCGTACGAGGGTATGCAGAACGAAATGCGATTAATGCCCCAATTCAAGGATCTGCTGCAGACATTATTAAAATGGCCATGATTTCTGTGCACAGCGAAATGAAAAAAGAAAATGTAAAGTCGAAAATGATTTTACAGGTGCACGATGAACTTGTTTTTGATGTGCACAATTCAGAGGAAGTGCTAATTCAAGATTTGGTTCGGAAAGCGATGGAAAAAGCAGTAAAACTTTCTGTCCCAATGCAAGTAGAATTAAAACTTGCAGATAACTGGCTTGACGCACATTAATCATTCATTAAACGTTGGCAAACCTAAAACAAAGTATAAATCTTATATTTGCACTTTAATATTTATTTTATGGACATTTGGATTAAAGCAGCTCAGTTATTTCTTTCATTAGCAATTCTAGTAACATTACATGAATTCGGTCATTTTCTCCCAGCTCGATTATTTAAAACCCGCATAGAGAAGTTTTACCTTTTCTTTAATCCTTGGTTTTCGCTTTTTCGCTATAAGAAAGTAAATGGTGTAAAAAAAACAGCGTGGTTTAAAAAAGACTCTCCAAAAGAATGGAAGGAAGATGAGAATACTACTGAATGGGGTCTTGGATGGCTTCCCTTGGGTGGCTATGTAAAAATTGCCGGAATGATGGATGAATCTATGGACAAAGAGCAATTAAAACAGCCGGTTCAAGATTGGGAATTTCGCTCTAAAAGCCCTTGGAAACGTTTAATTATAATGGTTGGAGGTGTAACCGTTAATTTAATTTTAGGATTTCTAATTTATATTTGTGTTGTCTTTGTTTGGGGACAAACGCAAGCGAAACCTACAGATTTAAAACATGGTCTGAGTGTTCACCCATATTTACAAAAATACAACTTGGTTTCTGGAGATAAAGTAGTTGAATTAGATGGAAATCCGGTTTTAAGTGTCGAAGAATTAAACAAAGAAATTTTATTACGAGATGCTCGAAAGCTAAAAATTCTACATGTAGATGGAAAAGTTTCAACTGTTACCCTTCCTGAGAATATTGATATGGAATTATTTACAAACGGCGCTTTCCCAGCTTTTGGATATCGGTCAAAAACGACGAAAGTAGATGAGGTTGTCCCAAAATCTCCCGCTCAAAAAGCAGGGCTGCAAAAAAATGATGTTATTCTTTCAATAAATGGAAAAGAAATCGAATTCTTTGATGAGCTACAAGGCGCTTTTTATGCTGTTAAAGGAAAAAAAGCAGAGCTAACCGTTTTGCGCGGAGATACACTCAGTGACACAACACTTTTAACTACAAAAGTTAATTCTGATGGAACAATTGGCTTCCAAACAAGCACAAAATTAGCGGAAGATTCAAGCGCAATTAAAACTGCCTACTACGGATTTTTTGAAAGTGTTGCAGTAGGATTCCAGTTTGGGAAAAATACACTTGGGGATTATGTTTCGCAGTTCAAATTTTTATTTACCAAAAAAGGGGCCACATCTCTTGGTGGTTTTGCGGCAATTGGAAACATGTTTCCTCCGGTTTGGGATTGGCAACTTTTCTGGTTAAACACCGCCTTACTCTCAATTATTTTAGCTTTTATGAATATTTTACCTATTCCCGCTTTGGATGGAGGGCACGTTGTGTTTTTAATTTATGAGATAATTACAGGGAAAGAGGCGCCGGCAAAAGTATTGGAAGTTGCTCAATATATCGGCATCATTCTTCTTTTAGGATTAATGGTGTATGCGAATGGCAATGATCTTATACGTTGGTTATTTTAGGCACGGCTAAACCTTCTTTATAACCCAAACAATTTTTCTAATTATATTTACAAGTACTAATTCGTGTAAATAATATGCAAGTTTATCAAAATTACGTTCTTGGAAAGTGGCAAAATGGAGAAGGAATCGAAACCCACTTATTCCATGCAATAACAGGAAAGGAAATTGGAAGCGTGTCGAGCGCGGGAATTGATTTCTCAGCGGTATTAGACTACGGACGAATTCATGGAGGCCGAGCGCTTCGTAAAATGACTTTCCAGGAAAGAGGTAGAATGCTGAAAGCTTTAGCGCTTTATCTTTTGGAAAAGAAAGATCAGTATTATGCTGTTAGTGCATATACAGGCGCAACAAAAATAGATTCTTGGATTGATATTGAAGGAGGAATCGGCAACTTATTTGCTAATGCATCTTTGAGAAAACAATTTCCTGATTTACCTTACTATGTTGACGGATCTGCCGTTCCCTTATCAAAAAACGGAACATTTATTGGACATCACATCATGGTTCCAAAGGAAGGCGTTGCTGTACACATTAATGCTTTTAACTTCCCTATTTGGGGAATGCTTGAGAAGATTGCTGTAAATCTGATGGCGGGCGTTCCAGCGGTAGTTAAACCTTCTGAATACACAAGCTTTCTTACGGAAGTTGTTGTCCGAGATATTATTGCTTCTAAAATTCTCCCTGAAGGTGCGCTGCAATTATTAGTAGGCTTAGGAAGAGGAATTATCGATCATGTTGATAGCAGAGACTCGGTTACATTTACAGGAAGTGCAGCAACAGGAATTTTACTCAAAGCTCATCCTCAGATTATTTCGCAAAGCGTTTCATTTAATTTAGAGGCAGATTCTTTGAATGCAACAGTTTTAGGTTTGCACGCAAAACCAGGAACAGCTGAATTTGATTTATTTATCAAAGAAACAGTAAAGGAAATAACCGTGAAAGCAGGCCAAAAATGTACTGCTATAAGACGAATTATTGTACCTGAAGATTTTATTGATGAGGTACAAAAAGGAATTTCTGCGCGCCTTGAAAGCACTAAAATTGGCGACCCAAGTATAGAAGGCGTTCGTATGGGTGCGCTTGCAACACGCTTGCAAGTTGAAAGAGTTCGCGCGAGTGTTGAAACACTTTCTAAGTCACAAGAGATAGTTTTCGGAGATATAGATAATTTTGAGGTTCATGGTGCAGACAAAAATAGTGGTGCGTTCTTTTCTCCTATTTTATTCTTGAACAAAGATCCTTTTAACAATAAAGATTGCCACGAAATTGAAGCATTTGGACCAGTTTCCACAATTATGCCCTACAAAACCCTTGATGATGCAATTTCTCTTGCAAAAATGGGGAAAGGCTCTTTGGTTTCTTCGATTGTTACACCAAATGACAAAGAAGCCCGAGAGTATGTTATTGGCGCTGCAAATATGCATGGACGTATATTAATTGTAAATGAAGCCTGTGCGAAAGAAAGTACAGGTCATGGCTCACCAATGCCACTTTTGACACATGGTGGACCAGGCCGCGCTGGAGGTGGTGAAGAAATGGGTGGAAAGCGCGGGGTTTTACATTATCTACAACGAACAGCTATTCAGGGTCACCCAACAACAATTAGCGCTATAACAGAGCAATTTCAAGTTGGAGCTGCGATGCCCGAGGCAAATCCACATGTTTTCCGAAAGCATTTTGAAGAATTAATAGTCGGAGAAACGGTATACACGCAAAAACACACTGTTACGGAAGCAGATATCGTAAATTTTGCAAATGTTTCTGGAGATAATTTTTATGCTCACATGGACGCTACTTCATTAGAAGGAACAATATTTGAGAAGCGCGTTGCCCACGGCTATTTTATCTTATCTAAAGCTGCAGGTTTATTTGTCGATCCAAAAAAAGGCCCGGTACTTTTAAACTACGGTATTGAAGAAGCACGTTTTACAAAGCCTGTGTATCCTGGAGCAACTATTGGGGTGCGTTTTACCGTAAAAGAAAAAATAGATCAGGAGAAGCGCTCGGAAGATGACATTCCAAAGGGCATTGTTAAATTTCTCGTAGATGTTTTTGACGAAACAGGAGATAC
>RFPM01000004.1 GCA_009926125.1 Flavobacteriales bacterium
AAAACGATTGCTCCAAAAAGGCAGAAAATAATAAAGGAAACAAAAAGTCCTCTCCAAATTCCACTTCGGACATTTAGATCCCGTGTTTGATGTGTTGAAGTTTTATATTTCGAGAGCGTAAACAACTCGTTTGTAAAAGATTTAACATTCGTTATCCCCGTAAGTGCTTCCTCGATAATTGAATTTGATTCTGCAGTAAAATTTTGTGCTTCTTTACTTAACTTGCGGATAAATCGACCGAAAAATACTGCCACAATAGCCATAACAGGAACTGTAGCTAACATTATCAATGCTAATTTCCAGGAAATAAAAAACAGAAAAGCAATGCCACCAAAAACAATAATTATCTGTCTAAAGAATTCGGCAATAGTTGTGCGCAATGTCTCTTGAAGCTGAACAATATCGGAAGAAACACGACTTGTAAGTTCACCGACCTTACTTTTGTTGAAAAAATCCATCGGCATATAAACCAATTTCTCAAAAGCATCATTTCTGATGTCACGCAAAGCATTTTCAGTAACATTATTAAATATTACAACCCTTACAAAAGAAAACAAAGCTTGAAAAGCAAATAAAATAAATAAAGACAAAGCAATAGAATTGATATTTTCCATGCTAATAAAATCAATAGTGCCAGAACTACTCGTTTTTGAGCCGCTAGCTCCTAGCAATTTTCCCATTAAATAAGGAAAAACTAAACCTGCAGAAGTTGATAAAACCAGAAATACCCAACCAATAAAATAAACAAAAGCATAGGGCTTAAGATACGAAAAGATTCCCTTCGCTTTTCTATAGCTATCCTTTGTTAATTTAACTTTTTCAGTTTTTTCTTTCTTCGGTGATAACATTCATGATATTTGTCACAAAAATAGTGTGGTTTATTGGTATTGCGGTAATTTTAAATAAAAAATTAAAAAGAATTTGTTTTAAACAAAATTTTACTATCTTTGCAACCTCAAATTTAGCGACAATATTAAGTTAAAATCATGAAAAGAACATTTCAACCATCCGTAAGAAAAAGAAGAAATAAGCACGGTTTCCGTAGCAGAATGGCATCAAAAAATGGTCGTCGAGTTCTAGCATCACGTCGTAAAAAAGGAAGAAAGAAATTAACAGTTTCTGACGAACCTATGCACAAAAGATAGAAATTACAAAATATTTAAACCTCTTAATTCAAGAGGTTTTTTTTTGACCTCAATTTTTTGAGAATATTTGCTGGATTTAAATTAGAGAGCTAGTCAAAAAAAACTCAATTTGTAAGCACCTTGGGGGAAGCTGCTAAAATATCACTGCTTGTTCCCTCTGCAAATTTCTCGAAATTCTTAACGAATTTTGCTGCTAAACCATTCGCTGTTCGATCATATTGATCTTTGTCAGACCAAGTATTTCTTGGATTCAATAATTCAGAAGGTACTCCATCACAAGAACTTGGAAATGCCAAATCAAATATAGGCAAGGTCTCAAAATGAACACCATCTAATTTTCCTGTTAATGCAGCTGTAATCATTGCACGAGTATAAGAAAGCTTCATGCGACTTCCAACTCCATAAGAACCTCCTGACCACCCAGTATTTAACAACCAAACATTGATATTTTCACGATCTAATTTGTCGCCCAGAAGTTTAGCATATGCGGCAGGATGTAAAGGTAAAAATGCAGCGCCAAATCCAGCAGAGAAAGTAGTTGTAGGCTCGATTACACCAACTTCAGTTCCTGCAACTTTAGCTGTATATCCAGACATAAAATGATACATTGCTTGGGCTTTTGTAAGTTTTGAAATTGGAGGTAAAACTCCAAAAGCATCAGCAGTTAGAAAAAATATGTTTTTCGGTGCAGCTCCAATTGATGGCACAGCTATATTATCGATAAAATTTATAGGATAAGAAACCCGAGTGTTTTCTGTAATTGTATTATCAGTATAATCAGGCGTTGAGGACTCACTTTCGAAGCCAATATTTTCTAACAAAGCACCAAATTTAATCGCATCATAGATTTGTGGCTCTTTTTCCCGCGTTAAATCGATTGTTTTTGCATAGCATCCACCCTCAAAATTAAATACAGTATCATCACTCCAGCCATGCTCATCATCGCCAATTAAGCGACGATTAGGATCGGAAGATAAGGTAGTTTTTCCTGTTCCAGATAAGCCAAAAAAAATTGCTGTATCGCCATTCTGTCCGATATTTGCTGAACAATGCATTGATAAAACATTTTTTTCGTGTGGCAATAAAAAATTTAATGCAGAAAATATTCCTTTTTTTATTTCGCCGGTGTAACCAGTTCCTCCGATTAAAATCATTTTTTTTGTGAAGTTCAATACTGCAAAATTATGCTGTCTTGTCCCATCAATTGCCGGATCAGCTTTAAAACTCGGCACACAAACAATATGCCAGTCTGGATTGAAATTTTGAATTTCATCATTAGTCGGCCGGAGAAACATATTGTATGCAAATAAATTTGACCAAGGGAATTCAGAAACTACTCGAATATTTAATCTAAATTTTTCATCAGCACAGGCATATGTATCTCGAACATAAACATCTTTTTCCACCAAAAAACTTTTCATTCGAGAATAAAGCGCATCAAATCTCTCAGAAGAAAATCCAATATTTACATCGCCCCACCAAACTGCTTTTTCAGTAATTTCATCCCGAACAATGAATCGATCTTTTGGAGAACGACCTGTAAATTCACCTGTATCAATAGCAAGAGCGCCAGTATCGGTTAGCATTCCATCTCCAGTAATAATACAATCTTCTATTAATTCAGAAGGCGAAAGATTCCAAAATTGCTGCCCTAAACCAAATAAGCCAATAGATTTATTTAAATCATTGTTAATTCCATATTTTCCAATTAACTCCATAGTTTAAATTCTAAGTAAATGCTATAAATTAATACTTGCAAAATTACAATTATCACACTTAAAAAAAGATTTAAAATTCAGATTTTTCCAACAAATCAAATTTAGATTGTTGACAAATTAATTTGCTTAACTCTTAAAAGATTTGTATATTAAGTTAGTGTCATTCATACACTTTACATTCAACCAAATAATTAATAATACTCATCTGTTCATATTCTTTTGAGAGTAAATTAAAACAAACTTAATAATTGAATAAATTTGTAAATAAAGAAAATGTATTATCACAAAAAAATAGCACGAGTTTTCTTCATCTTGATTTTAGGGTGTATGTTTTCTTTTTGTGTAAATAAACATGGTCAAGAAAAAATTACCTGGGAATACCCAAATCTACCGACAGAATGGCTATCAAAAGATTTAAGAAGTTTAAATTTTCTACCTTTAAATCAGCAATATTTTGAATACGAGAAATCAATTACACTTTTAGAGAATAAAGATAATTTACTCCCACTTGGTAGACTGGACCTAAATATTGGTTTGGTAAATATCGGCGGGAATCCCAACGAGTTTTTGGAAACAAGCGAGCTTTTTATTTCTGGAAGTTCAATAGATGCTCCAAATTTCAATTTAATTTCAGCAAAAGATTGGGCTAAAATCATTGACAGTGAAATAATTTTACTTAGTCTTCATGCAAATGTATTTAGTGACGGGGGAAATATTATTGATTCAATAAACAGTCAACTATTTGAGAAACTTCCAAAATCAGCAAAAATCATTCTAAGTATTTTTGGGGATGAGGAAATATTACAACAAATCGAAACCAAAAATATTTCTGCATTAATTTTAGGGAAAGAAAATAATAAAATAGCTCAAAGCCTTGTTTGTCAAACAATTTTTGGTGCAGTTTCTATTTCCGGAAAGACAAATAATGAAATTAAGACTAAAGATCAAATTTACCCAAGTGGATTTGGTATTGAAATTTTGGCAAATGGTAGACTGAAATTTAGTCAAGCAACTGAAATTGGAATAGATGCTGAAAAATTATCTGAAATTGATCAAATAGCTTTGAATGGAATTAGAGATGGAGCATACCCTGGCTGTCAAATACTAGTTGCTGTTGATAACAAAATAATCTACCGAAAGAGCTTTGGAAACCAAACATATGAAAAAGACGCTAGAAAAGTTGAGAATGATGATGTTTATGACATTGCTTCAATTACAAAAATTGCAGCATCAACTTTACTCGCAATGCATCTTCAGTCGCAAGATAAATTTAACCTCAATAAAAAGTTAAAAGACTATATTCCTGAATTAATCAATAAAACTGAATATGGTGAAATTGGATTAAGAGAAATGATGGCTCATCAGGCTGGTTTGACACCATGGATTCCATTTTATAAAAGAACACTCAAAAATGGTGAGTTAAATCCCTTTATTTATAACAATTTAAAATCGGAAAATTTCAAACTGCAAGTTGCTGAAAATATATTTATAAAACCATCTTACGTAGATAGCATGTATGCTCAAATATTTCAAACTCCACTAGGAGCAAAGAAATATCTTTACTCTGATCTCTGCTATTATTTCACACAAAAAATTCTTGAAAAACAAATTAACTGCAAACAAGATGAATATTTACGAAAAAATATTTACGGACCAATGGGCTTGAGGTTTGCACGCTATTTGCCATTAAACTATTTTCCAAAAACAAAAATTATACCAACAGAAAATGATTTAATCTTCCGAAAACAACTTATTCATGGTCATGTTCACGATCCAGGAGCCGCAATGCTTGGAGGTGTTGCAGGACATGCAGGACTTTTTTGCAATGCAACTGACTTAGCTAGTATTATGAACCTTTTTCTTCAAAAAGGGAAATATGCAGGCATTACATTCTTCGATGAAAAAACAATAAATGAATACACAAAAGCTCAATTTACTGGAAATCGCCGAGGTGCAGGATTTGACAGGCCAAATACAAGTGGTGGTGGTCCTTGCGATATTTTAGCATCGCAGGAAAGTTTTGGTCATTCTGGATTCACAGGAACATTGGCTTGGGCAGATCCAAAAGATAAGGTCATCTTCATATTCCTCTCAAATCGTGTAAATCCGGATGCTGAAAATTGGAAATTACGCGACTTAAATATCAGGACTAAAATTCAACATGTTGTTTACGAAGCTGTTCAATCAAGAAAAAAGTGAACCCATTAATCAAGATGATTTATTGATTTAGCTATATTTGTACAAACACACTTGAAATTATGCAAGTAATATTAAACCACCAGCAAATCGAGCAAAAAATCACTCGTTTAGGACATCAAATCCTTGAAAACTCTTTTGAAGAAAAAACACTTTTTATTGGAGGAATAATCGGAAATGGTAGCATTCTTGCAAAAAAAATTGTAGAAGTAATTAATGCTAATTCAACTATAAAAATTATTTATTTCGAAGTTTCAATAAATAAAGAAGAACCGTGGAGTGAAAAAATCCGCTTATCAATTGATGAAAAATTATTAAAAAAAGGATATATCATTCTTGTTGATGATGTCATAAATTCAGGAAAAACAATGCAATATGCCGTTATGAAATTTCTTGAGCAAGCAACAAAAGCGATTAAAACTGTTGCTTTAGTTGATAGAGCACACAGACGATATCCTATTAAAACTGACTTCATTGGTTTGGGTTTATCAACTACTTTAAAGGATCGGGTTGAGGTCGAACTAGTTGACAATAATTTCAAAGCTTATTTAGTTTAGAAAGTGAAAAAAATCACCGAATCTTCCTCGAATCATGAACATTTAGATAAAATGTCTACTCAAGAATTGTTGACTAATATAAATAAGGAAGACCAATGTGTAGCTCTCGCAGTAGAAAAGGAAATTTTATCTATAACTTCCTTTATTAATGCTTGTTTTGAACGAATGAAAAATGGAGGCCGTTTGTTTTATATCGGAGCAGGAACAAGTGGAAGATTAGGGATTGTTGACGCGAGTGAATGTCCCCCAACATTTGGAATAGAACATGGAATTGTAGTAGGGATAATTGCTGGAGGTGATGCTGCAATTCGAAAAGCAGTAGAATTTGCAGAAGATGATAAAGAACAAGCATGGAAAGATCTTCTAGAATATAAAATCACGAAAGGGGATACAATAATTGGCATTGCAGCTTCCGGCTCTACACCATACGTAATAGGAGGTCTAGAAAAAGCAAAACAAAACGGAATTTTAACAGCCGGAATTTCATGTAATCCAGACTCGCTTTTAGCGAAAACAGCGCAATTTGCTATAACTCCAATTGTTGGTCCTGAATTTGTCACTGGAAGTACACGTATGAAATCAGGGACTGCGCAAAAACTAGTTTTAAACATGATTTCAACTTCACTAATGATAAAACTCGGTCGTGTAAAAGGAAATAAGATGGTTGATATGCAATTGAGTAATGACAAACTTATTGATCGAGGAACAAAAATGATTATGGATGCAACACAAATTGATTATTCAGCAGCTGAAGTTTTACTGAAGAAATTTGGTTCAGTTAGAAAAGCAATTGAAGCTTATAAAAATGGTAACTAATGACTGATTTTGATCCAAATGGCGTTGGTATTGCAAATGGAAATATTTTTGGTTTCCCCTGCACTGAAGAGGATGCAGATATTGTAATTATTCCAATTCCTTGGGATGCAACTGCATCTTATGGAAAAGGAACGAGTAATGGTCCAAAAATTATTTTAGATGCTTCAACACAACTAGATTTTTTTCATCCTGATCTTGAAAAAGCGTATGATACTAAAGTGTTTATGTCACAGATTTCCAAAGAATGGAAAGAACTAAATGATAATTTAAGCGCTAAAAGTGTCAGCTATTTAGATTACTTGGAAAAACATGGAGAAAGTGCAGCGAAAGAAAAATATATCACAGAAATAACAGAAATAAATAAAACACAAGTTGCTTTAAAAGAAAATTTAAAAGAGCGTTGTCTAAAGCTAATTTCTACTGGTAAAATCCCTGCTGTTCTTGGTGGTGAACATTCTACACCACTTGGATTAATTGAAGCTTTAAATGAAAAATATTCAAGTTTTGGAATCTTACAAATTGATGCTCATGCAGATTTAAGAACTGCCTACGAGGGTTTTACGCAATCGCATGCAAGTATTATGTATAATGTACTCTCAAGTTGTGAGAACATGCATAAATTAGTACAAGTTGGCATCAGAGATATTTCAGATGCAGAAGTACTTTTGTCACAAAAAGACAATCGCATTGAAACATTTTACGATTGGGATATAAAAAATCAAGCATACGCAGGTAAAACTTGGAGGGAACAAGTAAATGAAATTATTCAGCAACTGCCAGAAAACGTATATATTTCCTTTGATATCGATGGACTTAACCCTTCACTGTGTCCAAATACTGGAACTCCTGTAGCTGGCGGATTTAATTTGCAAGAAATCTCTTATCTATTTGCGAAAGTTGTTGCTTCAGGTAAAAAAATTATTGGTTTCGACTTAAATGAAGTTGCGCCAGGAAAAGAAGGTGATTGGGATGCAAATGTTGGAGCAAGAGCATTGTGGGAGCTTGTTTGTATTACTGAAAAAAGTAGAAGATCACACTAATTTTAAGACAATCCACTCTATGAAACTAAAGTTAAGTGCGTTTATTGGAATAATTTTGGGACTCGTTTTCTTAATTAGTGTTTCCCAAATAATTCTAGGGGAATTGTTTCCTTGGTTAAATTTTACAATTGCCTCTGGTCTTCCATTAATTATATTCCTACTTTCCTTTTTAATTCAAGATAAAAAAATTATAACCTTAAAAGTAGTTTACAGCTTTATTATTCTTCAATTTTTTATAGCCATTTATTTTTTAATAAATCCTGTTTACCTCAAGTTGTACTGGAATTTACTTTTTATTCCGACAATACTTTTTATTTTTTTTCTCTTTTTAGAATTTGCCCTACGAAAAAACAAATTGGTTTGCAACATCTTAAAAATCTGTATTGCGGTTTTAGGGATTTCAATTCTTAGTAACCTATTATTCACCAACTATTTTATTGACTTAATAATTAAAGGATCTATTTTTTTAATTATTGTGCTTTTAATATCATCAGAAAATAAAGTTGAGCAGAAATAGAATATTATTTAATTTGTGAATTTCTTGCCGTTACTAAAAACAATACTTGATTTATTGAATAATTTAACCAAAACCTTGTTTCCATAAATTTCATATTCTGCATCTTGTAAATTTGTTATTTCTTCTACCCTTCCGTTTATAACTGCACTTACGCCACCCATAATATTTCGGAAAGCACAAATATTGTTTTTAAGTTTATAATCTTTTGGAATGTAATTGGCTATTTGTTTTTTCTCCCCGTTTACAAAAGCAAAAAGGTAATTACTTTCTCCCCAAATCGTTATATCATCTTTAGTATCTGTAAAATTGGGCGCAAAATTTGAAAGCTGAAATTTATCATTATTAGAATAATAATATAGATTCCCATTAATATCTTGGTACGTCACAAATCCTCTTCCTGATTTAAAATTCTGAGCTAACATTGATTCTACCTCTGTAAAAATCCCATCCTGAAAAACAACAAATGTTTGGGAATATGGATCATTAAAACAAAAGACATCTGTGCCAATGTTGAAATTCATTTTTTCATCGTTATATGTTCCTATTTCATAATTCTTTCCTCTCCAAAAAGCGTGATATGTGTTACTATTATCATTAAAAACCAAGATGTTCTCGCCAATAAAAGAAGGTAATTTCACTTCATTAAGCAGGGTCATAATTGGAATCATTTGCTTGTTCCAATAAACGTTCACAGAACTATATCTTCTATCTTGATAAACAACTAAGCTATCTCTCACTGCAAAATCCATTGCGTAATTGGTGAGATTATATATTTGTCCTGCATCCCAAAGACGAAGAGCCCCAGCAATTTTGTATGCCATTAAATGATCTGAAACTTTATATTCTGCATTGAGAAGCGTGATGTCTTTGCGTTCCTTCCCATCATAAATCCTTAAATTACCGCGAGTATCTAAATAAGTAACAAATTCATCTCCCGCTTTCAAATTTGAAACTGGTTGAACTTCTATTTGACGAAAAAAACCATTTTCAAAAGAAACTAGAAAATTATTGAAATCAACTGTTGGAACAACCCCTTGTGCAAAAGATAAAAAGTTGCTGAATATAAAAAGGCACTTGAAAATAAGCTTCATAAGAGTATCAAAAATAAGGAAAATTTATATCCTAAACACTAAATTAATATGTAGTATTAAAGTATTTTTTTTATTTTAAAGAATCTCGGTTATATTTGCGTAATCAAAATCAATAAATGAAAAAATACATATTAGTAAGCTACTTCTTTGCAACAAGTCTAGTAGCATTTTCTCAAAAAAAAATAGAATACGTAGAATATGATCTAGCAAATGGGATACATGTTATCTTACATCAAGAAACATCAACTCCAATTGTAGCAGTCTCTGTTTTATATCATGTTGGTTCAAAAAATGAAAATATAAATAAAACAGGATTTGCGCACTTTTTTGAGCATTTATTATTTGAAGGATCTGAAAATATTGAGAGAGGTGAATACAGCAAAATTGTTGAAAAAAATGGTGGTGAACTAAATGCAAATACCTCTCAAGATAGAACATACTATTATGAATTACTTCCTTCTAATCAATTAGAACTTGGTTTATGGTTGGAAAGTGAAAGAATGCTCCATGCAAAAGTTGATATAAAAGGAATTGAAACGCAACGCAGTGTTGTAAAAGAAGAAAAAAGACAAAGAGTAGATAACCAACCCTACGGTTCATTTTTTACAGAAATGTTCAAGCGTGTTTTTACAACTCATCCATATAATTGGGCTCCAATCGGAAGTATGGAACATTTAGACGCAGCAGAAGAAACTGATTACATAAATTTCTACAAAGATTTTTATGTTCCATCAAATTCAACACTTTCTATCGCTGGAGATATTGATATTGAGCAAACAAAAAAGTGGATTCAAACGTATTTCGGATCTATACCAAAAGGTCAAGCTCTAAACGTTTACAGAGATTTTATTGCTCTTTCTGACGCTAATTTTGAAAAAACATACAGTATTTCAAAGTCAAAATTTGATGCACTTAATTTCATGAACCCCAAAGATCCAGAAGCAAAAAAAATACTTGCTACTTATGCTGCAAAACCAATTGAAATAAAACGTACTCAAAAAGATAATACAGTTCTCACAAGTATTACCAAAGAAGTTATTTATGATAATATTCAGTTGCCAGCTATTTTTATGGGGTATAAATTTCCTGAACAATTAAATACTGATAGTTACGCAATTGAAATGCTAAACGAAGTTCTATCTGGTGGAAGTAGTTCTCGCATTAATAAAACAATTGTTGAGAAAAAAGAAATGGCAACTTTTGCTTTCTCATTTTATTACGGCTTAGAGGATGCTGGAATTGGAATTTTTGCAGCTATTGCTTCACAAGACGTTAATTTAGATAGTATTCAAAAAGAATTCGACTTGCAAATCGACTTAATAAAATCAGAATTAATTAGCGATGAAGAATTTAATAAAGCAAGAAATAAATTTGAAAATGACTTAGTATCTTCTAATTCTTCTATAGCAGGAATTGCAGAAAATTTAGCAGACAATCACGTTTACTACGGAAATGCAAATCGTGTAAATTCCATGCTAGACAATTATATGAAAGTTACAAAAGAAGATATAAAACGAGTTGCAAATAAATATTTAACACAAGATGCTCGTGTAATTCTTCATTACCTCCCAAAAGAAAAATAATTCTATGAAAAAAATACTATTTAGTGCTCTTTTAATATCGTATAGTTTTTTACAAGCTCAAGTTGACAGGTCTATAATGCCTAAGCCAACAGAAGCTAAAAAAATTAATATCTCTGAATCTCAGGTTTTTACTACAGTAAATGGAATTACAGTGATTTTATCTGAAAACCATAAATTACCTCGAGTAGCTTTTCAATTTATCATTGGGTCTGATCCAAGAATTGAAGGAGATAAAGCTGGCTTATCGGATTTTATGGGTTCATTAATCATGTCAGGGACAGAAAAAAGAACTAAAGATCAACTAGACAATGAAATTGACTTTATTGGTGCAAATTTAATTGCTAGCAATTCTAATGTCTATATGTCTTGTTTGACTAAGCATCTTGATAAAGGTCTTGACTTAATGAATGATGTAATGCAAAATGCAAATTTTCCTCAATCTGAGTTTGAGAGAGTGAAAAAACAGCTCCAATCTAATTTATTAACGACTAAATCAGATGCCGGTTCAATGGCGAAAAATGCAGTTTCAAAACTAAATTTTCCAAAACATCCCTATGGAGAAATAATGACGGAAAGTACTTTAAATAATATTACACAAGAAGATATTATTGCTAGTTATAAAAATATTTTTAAGCCAAATGGCGGATATTTAGTAGTCGTTGGCGATATTAACCGCAAAGAATTGGAAGACTTAATAGCTAAATATTTCCTTTCATGGCGAACTAATGGTCCAATTTTTACAAATCCAGCAAATGATGGTGTTTTCCCGACAGGAAACCGTGTTGTTTTTATTAAAAAACCAGGAGCTGTTCAATCTGTTGTATCCATTACTTACCCTGTTAAAATTAGAACAGGTGAGCAAGACCAATTGCCACTAAAAGTTCTAAATGGCATCTTTGGTGGTGGTGGTTTTGGAACACGATTAATGCAGAATTTACGAGAAGATAAAGCTTATACTTACGGCTGCTACTCTTCCTTAGAAATTACCGAATTTGGATCTTGGATGTCAGCTGGTGGAAATTTCCGAAATGCTGTTACCGACTCAGCTATTACTGAAATATTGAAAGAATTTCAATTAATAAAAACTGATTTGGTAAAAGATGAAGAATTAAACCTTACTAAATCTTCAATGGCCGGTGACTTTGCACGATCTTTAGAGAGCCCTCAAACAGTTGCTGGATTTGCATATTCTATAATAAAAGATAAATTATCGAAAGATTACTATCAAAGGTATCTTCAACGCTTAGACTCAGTTTCAAAAGAAGATGTTTTAGCAATGAGTAAGAAATATTTTACTTCAACTAATTGCAACATTGTTGTTGTTGGAAATGAAGAAATAATTGAAAGTTTAAAGAAATTTGACTCAGATGGAAATATTGAATTTCTAGATGCCTTTGCTGAAGAAGTAAAAGATATAAAACCAGCAACAATTTCTAAAGACGAATTAATTGATAAATACCTTTTTGCAGTAAGTTTAACAAGTAATAAAAAAGAACTTGCTAAAAAAGTAAAAAAGGTAAAATCCTATGAACGTGTGATTGACATGTCATCTCCTCAAATTCCTATTCCCTTGAAAATGACAGAATATTTTGTATCTCCAACTACGGAAGCTCAAAAGATGGAAGGCCAAGGAATGGTTTTCCAAAAATCTTATTATAACGGTTCGACTGGATTTAAATTCGATATGCAAAGTGGCAAAAAAGATATGACTGCCGAAGAATTAGCTTCTAAGAAAAAGTCAAGTGGTTTATTTCCAGAAGTGAATTATAAAACAAATGGAACAAACTATGAATTAACAGGTATTGAGAACGATAATGGCAATGATTACTATGTTTTAAAGTTGATAGACGGTGAAAATGTAAGCTATGACTATTATAATACAACTACTTATTTAAAGGAAAAAAGCATTTCAATACAAAAAGTTGGAGAAGAAACAAATGAGTCAACTACCACATACAACGATTACAAGAATGTATCGGGGATTCTATTTCCACATAGTTTAACTATCTCTGTTGGACCAATGAATTTAATTGGAAAGGTTTCTAAAATGGAACTAAATGGTAAAATTGATTTAAAAAGTTTGATAGAATAAAACAAGTTTCTTTATTCAATAATAATTGCAAATTCTTTTTTAAGTTCAAACTTTCCTATTTCAAACAAGGGAAGTTTTTCGGCCTCAAATAATTTACATACTTCACCTTTAAAGTCAGGACGAACAGAAAATAAAAGTCCACCATTTGTCTGTGGATCACACAATGTCAGTAACATTTCTCCTGAAATTCCGCTGACATCAGCACCATACATTTTCCAATTTCGCATTGTGTTATCAGGGTAAACCCATTGCTTTGCAAGTTGAGCTGTGCCGGTCAAAAGTGGAATTTTTTTATTCTTTATGACGGCAGAGATTCTTCCATTATCTGTCATTTCAATAAGATGGCCCAATAAACCAAAGCCAGTTATATCAGTCATTGCAGAAACAGAAGGGAAGTCAGCTAATTTCTCTCCCATGAAATTTAATTGACACATACTCTCAGTTAGGATTTCTGAAAAATGAGCACTTTCTAATCCACGCTTTATAGCGGTAGATAATATTCCAGTTCCAATAGCTTTCGTAATAAATATAATATCTTCAGCTTGTGCAGTATTGTTCTTCTTGATCTTATTTTTAGAAACAATCCCATTTACAGCTAAGCCAAAAATCGGCTCATTATTTTCAATTGAATGACCTCCAGCGAGCGAAATTCCAGCAAGACGGCAAGTTTCTGTTGCACCTTTTAAAACTTCAGTAGCAATAGTAAGTGGTACTTTTGACGTGGGCCATGCAAGAATACTCAATGCTAAGATTGGTTTTCCACCCATAGCATAAACATCACTGATTGCATTTGCTGCGGCAATTCTTCCAAAGTCGTAGGGAGAATCTACAATAGGCGTAAAAAAATCTGTTGTACTTATTAAACAAAGGTCCTCGTATAATACATAAACTGCTGCATCATCTGAGCTTGAATTACCAACTAATAGCTGCTCTGTATTTACTGCATTGACTCCTTTTAACAGCTCTTTTAATTCCTGAGGTGGAATTTTACAACCACAGCCGCCACCTTTGGTGAATTCAGTTAATTTTATTGTGTTATTTTCCATTGCTTAATTCAAAAAGGTGTTTTGCAATTTGAGAATTGTTTTTCGATTTACATTCAATTTGAAATTTTTTACCCAAAGGATGGATTTCCTTTTGATAGGTATAAGTCTTGTCATAGTAAATTAAAGCTATTGAAAAAGCTTCTCGAAGCTCCCCTATTTCTATATGATTAATCGCTTTTTTTGCATGTTGAGGTCCAAGGCGCTTGGAAATTCGGTCCATACAAAATTGTAAATCTTCTTTTGAAAAAGAACCATAATCTTCCATAATTTGATCTAAACGCAGTTCGAAGGTCTTGTCAAGAAAGTAATGTGGTGCTTGACGCATTTGATTCCAAATTCCTTCTGGGATAATTCTTGCGCCAACCGTTCTACTTTCATCTTCAACCCAACAATTCATTTTTTTTGATTTAATAAGTTGAAGTGATAGATTATTTTCAAATTGTTCCTGGCTGGGCTGCTTTCCCCTACCTAAAGCTCCAAAAGAAGAACCCCGATGATTTGCCAAACCCTCTAAATCTATTACTGCTATAGATTTTTTATCTAACTCATGCAGAATATGTGTTTTCCCACTTCCAGTCATTCCCCCAAGAATAGAAAAGTTATAGTTTACCTCAAAAGATTTTATAACTTGCTGTCTGTAAGATTTATAGCCTCCTTTAATTATAGTGACTTTTAAACCAAAAAATTCCAGGAGATAAGCAAAAAAGGAACTTCTCATTCCTCCTCGCCAACAATGAACAACTATATTTTCTTTGTTTTCTACTAATTTAACAGCTTGTTTTAAGCGCTTGCTTAAATGAGGGCCAGTTAACTCTAAACCTTTTAAAATAGCATGTTTCTGCCCTGCTTGTTTAAAGGTTGTTCCAACAATTTTTCGTTCTTCTGTGTTTAAAATAGGAATGTTTACAGCACCAGGAATATGCCCTTTATCGAATTCAATTTCACTTCTAACATCAATGATGAATGAAGTATCTAATAAATCCCAGGAGAATGCAATGCTTCCCATTTTTACTTAAAATTATGCTAATTTTCTTATAAACTGAATAGAAATAGCGTTAAAAACCTCCGCTTGTTCAATGTTTACTACGTGTCCGCAATTTGGAACGACATTTAATTCAATCCGTGGATTTAAATCTACGATCGCTTTTACAGGCTCGAGAAACATGTGATCCTCACTACCCATTATATAAATAGTAGGTTTATTATTACTTTCATGTTCCACAAGATTAAGGTAAGTTGTTAATCTGGCAGTTAATTTAAACCAGCGATTAAATTCCTTTGTCATAAGTTTTTTTGCCTCATTAATAAACAAGACTCGAGATGTCTTATGGTTCTTTTTAGGCATGATAATTCTTGCTAGCAAAGCATATAAAGTCATGTAAGGCAGAAAAGGATTAAGTATTCTTCCAATTCGTAAAAGCAACCTCGACTTAATATTTAAGCGTGTAATTGCCCCAGAGAAAATCATTGACTTAACAATACTTGGTTTTAGGTCGAAAATTTGGTAAATTATAATTGTCCCTAAAGAAACACCGATAAAATGTGCTGAGGCTATTTTATTAAATTCTACAACCTCAATTACATCTTGGGCAATCATTTCAAAAGAGTAATTTTTGGAGGTTTTTAAATCTTTTGATTTTCCGTGACCTCTTAAATCAATTAGCAATAGATTAAAATTTTCAGAATAGGCCTTAACTTGCTTATGCCAAATACTTGAACTGCCACCTGCACCATGGATGAAAACACACCATTCTTTACTATTTGTATTAAGTATTTTTTTAAAATATAGCATATGCAATATTAAGCAAAAAAAAGGACACTCTAAATGAGTGCCCTTTTCAGTTTAAAAATTTATTATATTACTTTTTCTCATTTACTTCTTCAAAATCAACATCTGTAACTTCATCTTGTGGATTTGTTTCAGCACCTGAATCTGAGGAGTTTCCAGCATCTTGAGCTCCCTGAGGATTTGCTGCATTATACATATCTTGAGAAGCTGCTTGGAATAGCGTATTTAATTTCTCCATTGCAGGCTCAAGATTTTCGATGTTACGCGCTTCAAATTCCTTTTTCAATTCAGCTAAAGCATCCTCGATAGGTTGTTTTTTATCTACTGGAATTTTATCTCCGTATTCTTTCAATTGACGCTCTGTTTGAAATATCGCAGAATCTACTTTATTAATCAATTCAACTTCTTCACGTTTTTTATTGTCTGATTCAGCATTTGCTTCTGCTTCTGCTTTCATACGCTTAATTTCTTCATCAGATAGTCCAGAAGAAGCTTCAATCTTAATTGATTGCTCTTTTCCTGTTCCTTTATCTTTTGCAGATATATTCATTATTCCATTCGCATCAATATCAAATGTTACTTCGATTTGAGGAACACCTCTTTGTGCTGGTGGAATATCTGTTAATTGAAAGCGGCCTAAAGTTTTGTTATCATTTGCCATCGGTCGTTCTCCTTGTAAAACATGAATGTCGACACTTGGTTGATTATCCGAAGCCGTTGAAAACGTTTCGGACTTCTTTGTAGGTATTGTTGTATTTGCATCAATAAGCTTTGTTAAAACTCCACCCATTGTTTCAATACCAAGTGATAAAGGAATAACATCTAACAACAATACATCTTTTACATCTCCTGATAAAACTCCACCTTGAATTGCAGCACCAACAGCAACAACTTCATCGGGATTTACACCCTTAGAAGGTGCTTTTCCAAAAAAGCGTTCAACAGCATCTTGTATGATTGGAATTCGTGTTGATCCACCAACTAAAATTACTTCGTTGATGTCTTTTGGCGTTAACCCTGCATTCTTTAATGCTTTACGACATGGTTTGATAGTACGTTCAACTATTTCTGAGATTAATTGCTCAAATTTAGAACGCTGTAAAGTGCGTACTAAGTGCTTTGGAATTCCATTTACCGGCATGATATACGGCAAATTGATTTCCGTAGAAGTTGTTGATGACAATTCGATTTTAGCTTTCTCAGCAGCTTCTTTTAATCGTTGTAATGACATTGGATCTTGACGTAAATCTACACCCTCATCTGACTTAAATTCATCTGCTAGCCATTGAATAATCGCATCATCTACATCATCTCCACCTAAGTGCGTATCACCATCAGTAGAAAGAACTTCGAAAACACCATCTCCTAATTCTAAGATAGAAACATCATGTGTTCCACCACCAAAGTCAAAAACAACTATTTTTTGATCGATGCCTTTTTTATCTAAACCATAAGCCAAAGCAGCTGCAGTTGGCTCATTAATTATTCTTTTTATTGTTAATCCAGCAATTTCTCCAGCTTCTTTCGTTGCCTGACGTTGTGCATCGTTAAAATAAGCCGGAACAGTTACAACAGCTTCTGTTACTTCTTGACCTAAATAATCTTCAGCTGTTTTCTTCATTTTTTGAAGAATCATCGCAGAAATTTCTTGAGGTGAATAAAGACGATCATCTATTTTAACTCGCGGTGTATTGTTGTCACCCTTCACTACAGTGTAAGGAACTCGTCCAATTTCTTTTTTACATTCATCAAAACTAGACCCCATCATTCGCTTTATGGACGAAATTGTTTTCTCTGGATTTGTAATTGCCTGACGTTTTGCTGGATCACCAACTTTTCGTTCACCGCCTTCTACAAATGCAACAACTGAAGGAGTTGTTCTTTTACCTTCTGAGTTCGATATAACTACCGGCTCATTTCCTTCCATAACTGAAACACATGAATTTGTTGTGCCTAAGTCGATTCCTATTATTTTTCCCATTTTTAAATTAATTTTTCAATTTTTACAATTTCACATTTTCAATTTATATGCCACAGCAATTTTATGCGAGAAAAATGACAAATTGATCTAATCAGTAATAAATAAAGTGTCTTTTTGTCAGTCAATGTGACATTATTCGATTATAAACCGAATGATTTTGTTTATTGAAGGGACTTTTAAATAATACAATCCTGGAAGACAGGAAGATGAAGTTTTTATTGATTGTGAATCATTTAAGTAAAAGCCATTAATTGCTTGTCCCAGCTGATTGTAAACAAAAATCTGCTTATCTGGAACTGGAGTTGAAATAAAAATCAAATCTCCAGCTTTTAAACTTGTTGGATAAACATAACTTTTACTTGTGTTTTCAAATAATTCTGATTGATATTCTTCTAAGCGGACAACACCACTATTATAGGTCCCCAACCATTTTACTGTATTTGATTCGCTAGCAATTGAAAGAATATGATTTTCGGGTAAATCAGAATTTTCTGTAGAATATTGCAGCCAATTATCTCCATTTTTAATAAGAACTCCATAAGAATCTGTACCCATAAATATTCTTTCAATTGCATCTATAGCGATTGCATTTATACCATTTGTTGGCAAAGGTGAATTACTCATATTAAAGCGCAGCCATGGTCCTCCAAATCCTTGATCATACACCAAGCCCTGAGCCGGTGTAGCAAACCAAGGGTGATTTGTAGCATCTACAACTATTCCAAGAGCGGAATTGTCAGGAAGGCCAGATTGAACAATACTAAGAATTGTGAGTTGATTGTCAGACGAAAAATAATTTAAACCGCCATTAATCGTTCCAATAAATTTTTCATTTTGCTGACCAATAGCAATTGAAGTAATATTATTTGTGAGTAAATTATGACTTAGGACATCCCAAGTATACCAATTCACACGATCAAACATTGCAATTCCTTCTGAGGTAGCACACCATATATTATTTTGAGTGTCTATTGCAATGCCTCTTACTAAATAATCTGGTAAGCCCGAGTTAGTTGGAGTGTAATTCTCCCAATTTAATCCATCAAAAGAATACAAACCACCTTGCATTGTTCCAACCCAAACTATTGTATCATTTTCGATACAAATAGCACGAATATTATCATCGAGAAGAGGTGAATTTTCTGAAGTATAAACAACCCAATTTACACCATCAAATCTTGCTAGACCATCATCAGTGCCAAACCATTTAAATTGATTTTGAATAGCAATACAACGTACAGTATTAAAGGGTAAAGGGGAATTTGAACTAGAATAAGACGTTATTACAGGTTGTCCATAAATAAAAAAGCTCCCATAACATAAAAGTACTGAGAGCCATTTATAAAAACAATTCATTAATCTTTTATAAAACGTTTAGTGTACGTTTTTCCTTCAAAAGTAAGATTCATTAGGTAAATTCCTTTTGAGAAATTTTTAATGTCAATCGCTTTTTTAACAAATCCATTTAGATTCTTTAAAGACTGAGATTGAATAGTTTTTCCAACAATATCAATAATGTCTATTGTGACATATGCATCTTTTCTAGTATTGAAATTTACTTCGAATTGACCATTGTTAGGATTAGGAAAAAGAGAAATAGAATTTTTAAATGCTACATCTTCACCAAGAGCTGCACATGATTCAACCACTGCAGACACCTCAACACGTGGACTAGTACATGTGCCATTTTCAGTTAAAATCTCCCAATCATATAAATAATAGTAATAAGAAGCACCAGCAGACGCACCTGTTATGGATAATAATCCTGGTAATTCATAAGGGTAGATTGCAGAATTATTATTACGATATAAACCAGATACAGTCATTGCTGTAACACCTAATCTCAAGTTACTATCAGCAGGGACAGAAAAATTTAAATTTACCCTACTTGCACCTGCTGGAACGGCAAGCATTAAAGATTGAAGTGTAGCACCTGTACTATTTTGAAGAGCGAAAGTTATGTTACCAGCATTTTGAGAATATATTAATGCAGACTTAAGCGTGAAGTTTTGTAAGGCATTGAAAACATTGTATTGAATTGACGTAGAATAACCACCACCACCAATACCATTTGTATGTGGCTCCGCGTAAGTTGAATCCATATATGTATCTGTATTATCAACAAAGTAAGAAGTTGTAGCATTCAAAACTGGAGTTGTAAAACTTGAACCTGTTCCAAGCATGTTATTTTGAGCGTCATACCAAGAAATAGTTCCTGTTCCATTAGCAGTTAGTGTCATTGCTCCTTCTACACAAACTGTATCGCCAGAAACTGATGGTGCATTTGGAATCACACTATTTATAATAAATGGAGCAGAAGATGTTGTTCCACAATAATTTGTTACTGTACATGAATAGCTTCCTGCTTGAGAAACAGTAATGTTTTGAGTTGTATCTCCAGTTGACCACAAGAAAGAACTTCCTGCAGTTACACTTAAAGAAACACTTCCACCAGAACATAAGTTATTAGATCCGCTTGATGATATTTTAGGGGCTTGAGTAGAATTAGCTTGATGTTGCATTGTTAATGTTACTGGTACAGCAGTAAAATTATTATCATCTCTTTCTTCTTGGAAATAATTATTCTTATCAACTTCCATAACGATATAATAATTACCATTACAAGTGTTTTCTGGAACATTAATCCACATACCATCTAGATGCTTTCCATAAACATCCGTCCAACCAGAAGAAATCCCTTGCTCTGTAACAGAACAATTGTAAGACCCTCCTCCTAAATTCCAATTTGGAAAATCAACGTTCTGTAAAATAGTGCCTTGATTATAAATTGTATTTTCATCTCGGCAATGACCATAATAAGTACTTCCAGTTGATGTACCACATTGACCATAATCCATTAAACAAAAACCTATTTTAGCTCCTTCACCAACAATTGGCCATGATAAGGGATTTGGATCTGAAGTTGGAATTCTTAGCGTCATTACAGCCCAGTCATTCACATGATTGTGGCCATGAGATGGATGATAAGCCATACTCCCTGTCCAACGATCAACGTAGCTCATTTGAGTACTATCTTTTTTATAAATACGTTGATTTAACAATTGCTTCGGATTAATTATTCCATTTGGACAAGTAAAATCTCCTGTTGCAGCTACGTTAAAAATAGTATCAGAACCACAAATAAAAGCTCTTTTTCCGTTTGCATCTACACCTCTTACTGTAAATGATCCATGACCAATATTTGGTGTTGAACCAGTTACGCGTAATCTTCCGTCGTCAGGCCCTTGTCCATTATAATTAGTGCCAGCATTTGATTGTGGATATTCAGTCCAACCGCCATTCGCAATACCTTTCCAAGAGGCCGTAATATCTGGTAAAAGTAAACAGTTTTGCGTTCCATCATCACACACACAAGAAGTGGCATTTGTTGTCGTACATTGAGAATAGAGATAATTTACATTAAGAGCAAGAGCAATTAATAGAGTAGAAATTTTCATTGTTTATATTATTAGTATTTATTTCAAATATAAATTTAATCTTTTATTTCTCTTACAACAAAAAAAAAAAGAAATTATATTTTTCTCAGGTTAAATTCTTTAAAAAGTTGTTCTGCGGCAATAAATGCTGATAGCTTTCCATTTGCAACTTTTTGCTCAGCAATTAAGAATTTATTTTTCCATTTATTATTCCCAAAAAAATCTTGCTTTAAAAGGTTTGAAAGACATTCTTTTAAAAGAGTAATTTCCTGTAATCTTCGATTTTCATCAAGCCATGCACTTAGGACTATTTTATTAAAATAATTTTCAGTTGCTTCCAAAACTTCATGTAAACCGACTCCTGACACACTACTTGAAATTAGAGCTTGAGTAGTCCAAGTACTTGGTTTACTTGGAAATAAATGAAGTGCATTTGCATATTGACTTCTAGCATTCTTGGCATTTTGCAAATTATCTCCATCAGCCTTTGTAATAACCAATAAATCTGCCATTTCCATTATCCCTCTTTTAATTCCTTGAAGTTCGTCTCCAGCTCCAGACAACATTAAAAGTAAAAAGAAATCAACCATTGAATGAACTACAGTTTCAGATTGACCAACTCCAACTGTTTCAATAAAAATAATATCAAAGCCAGCAGCTTCACAAAGTAAAATGGCTTCACGTGTATTGAGAGCTACACCACCCAAATTATTTCGCGTTGCACTTGGACGAATAAATACATTCTCTTGTTGTGAGAGCCAAGGCATTCGTGTTTTATCTCCTAATATACTTCCGCCAGAAACATTCGAAGAGGGATCAATTGCCAAAACAGCCAATTTCAATCCTTTTTCTAAAATTATTTTTCCAAAAGCGTCAATAAAAGTACTTTTTCCAACACCTGGAACACCTGTTATTCCAATTCTCCAGGCTTTCTTATTGAGATCCGAACAACTTTTAATTAACTTATTGGCTTCTTTTCTATCCTCTGAAACCTGACTTTCTACTAAAGTAATAGCTGAACTTAAAGCCCCACGATTTCCGCTTATTAGTGCAGGAAAGAGCAAAGCAGCTGACAAACTTTGTTTGTGTGTTTTTCGTTTGTAAAACCAATCATCCAACTGTTTTTGACTAGGCATCAAAGAATTTTTAGTTATTCAAAACTAAGTTACGATAAATTTCCTCGTAAAGAGGTAGTATTTTCTCCAAACTAAATTCCTTGGAACGTTCTTTTGCATTGATTTTAAAGGTGGGCAAATTATCTGAATGAAGTAAATGAATCATATTTTTAGCCATATCTTCAACATCACCAACATTTGATAAATATCCCGAAAATCCATGAATATTTACTTCTGGAATTCCTCCGGTATTTGAGGATATAACAGGAACTCCAACTGCCATTGCCTCTAAAGCAGCAAGTCCAAAACTCTCTGTTTCAGATGGTAAAAGGAAAACATCTGCAATTTCAAGTACATGAGTTGTATCTCTAACTTTCCCCAAGAAAATAACCTTGTCGCACAAATTGAATTCGCGGCATAAGCGCTCGCACAAATAGCGTTCTGGACCGTCACCAACTAGAATCAACTTTGAAGGAATAGCTTTATTAAGCAAAGCAAAAACACGAACAACATCATCAACACGCTTTACCTTTCTAAAATTTGAAATATGACAAACAATACGCTCTCCATCTGAAGCATATTTTAGACGCATGTGTTCTGAAAAAACTGATTTTTCAGTTTCAGGAACTACAAAATTTGAGATAACATGAATGTTTCTTTTTACATTAAAATGCTCATAAGTTGCTGCTTTTAAACTTTCAGAAACAGCAGTGACAGCATCTGATTCATTTATACAAAACGTAATTACCGGCTCAAATGATGGGTCCCGACCAACTAAGGTAATATCTGTTCCATGAAGGGTTGTAACAAATGGAATATTAATCCCTTGAGATTTTAAAATTTGCTTTGCCATAAAAGCAGCAGATGCATGAGGGATTGCATAATGAACATGTAAAATATCCAGTTTTTCAAAACGGACAACATCTACCATTTTACTCGCTAACTCCGTTTCATAAGGTTGAAATTCAAAAAGTGGGTAATCAGAAACTACAACCTCGTGGTAAAAAATATTCTCTCGGAAACTTCCAAGTCTCACAGGTTGTGAATAAGTGATGAAATGAATCTCATGACCTTTTAGGGCCAATGCTTTTCCTAATTCTGTTCCAACTACACCGCTCCCACCGAATGTTGGGTAAAGAACCATTCCGATTTTCATTTTTCTAAGGAATTTTAAAGAGAAATGTTAAGCGATAAATAACAGGATAAATTTTTGTAACCACGCCGGCTTGGTTTTTTTGTTTGAAAAAGTATGAACTACGGAAAGGACTATTTTTAGCATTAATAAGATCGTACAGAATGCCAGCATTTATTCCAATTACCTTATTGACTCGAATTAAAAAGCCTCCCCCAAGAAATAAAGTAGGCGCCCATTTTTTTGAAGTCAATTGTTGATTTGGCGTTGCGAAACTGTATGGACTTCTAAGATATTCAAATTCAACTGCCCCATAAACAGTGCTTTTTCCTTTTGATTTATAACGAATATGAGCAAAAGCACCACCCCCATAAACAGTTTGAGAATAAGAATTCCCCAAATTATTAGACCAATTGCGTTGTATTCGAAAAGATGGGCCTACTGCTATATTTTCATTTAGGATAAAACCATACTTTGGACCGATTGCAAAGGATCCACTTTGATTGGATGCTCCAAAATATCCCTCAATACCAAGTTCTTGTGATGTTACATCTATTTGAGCTGTTATATCTTGAATTGTAAAAATTAAAAAAACAAATAAAAACTTTTTCATACCCTATTATTTAGAAGATTTCTACAAAGATAAGTTCTTTTAGGTCAATACAAATAACTTCTTTCTATCTTTGTAAAAACATTTATATGCAACTACTTGATGGGAAATCTTGCGCAGCTGAAATTCGCTCAGAGTTGAGAGAAATTGTTCGCTTACGCAAGTTAGAAAATAAAAAAGTTCCTCATTTAACGGCAATAATTGTTGGGCAGAATGGTGGATCTATTTCCTATGTAAATGCAAAAGTTGCCGCATGCGAAGAAATTGGTTTTGAAAGCACCCTTATTTCCTTTGATGAATCAATAAGTGAGGAAGATTTATTAAAAAAAATTCTAGAACTGAACAGCAATATAGATATTGATGGTTTTATCGTTCAACTTCCTTTACCAAGTCATATTAACGAATTAAAAATAACGCAAGCAATAGATCCTAAAAAAGATGTTGATGGATTTCATCCTCAAAATTTAGGAAATATGATGCTCAATATTCCGAGCTTCTTACCCGCTACACCCGCTGGAATAATTGAACTTATTTCTCGAAATAACATCGAAACTGAAGGAAAAAATTGTGTGGTTATCGGAAGAAGTAACATCGTTGGAATGCCGCTTTCTATTATGTTAGCTCGGAATTCAAATCCTGGGAATTGTACTGTAACTTTGGCGCATTCAAAAACAAAAAATCTAACGGAAATTTGTCGGAATGCAGATATTTTAATAGCTGCTATTGGAAAACCTGAATTTGTTACAAAAGAGATGGTAAAAGAAGGTGCTGTAGTTATTGACGTTGGCACTACTCGTGTTGAAGATCCTTCAAGAGAAAGAGGTTGGCGCTTATGTGGGGATGTTAAATTTGATGAAGTGGCTGAAAAGTGTAGCTTTATTACACCTGTTCCTGGAGGTATAGGGCCAATGACGATTGCATCCTTAATGATGAATACCCTAAAAGCTCTTGAACTTCAAGGAAAATGAATACACATTTTAAAATCGAAGGAGAATACATTGAACTTATGGCTTTGCTAAAAGCTCTGGGAATAGCTCAAACAGGTGGTCATGCTAAGCATATTGTAGATTCTGGAATCGTTTATCGGAATGGCTCGATTGAGACAAGAAGACGAGCGAAATTAATCAAAGGAGATAAAATTCTAATTGAGAAAATGTTTATTAATTTGATTTAGTTAATCGATTGAAATAAATTAAATGCTAATTCACTTTCTTCCCAGCAGGAATTCCCAAATCAATTGTTCGATTTAGAGCTCCTTCAACTATCGAAATTCCATTATTTGCAGATTTTACTTTCAACCAACCGTACTGATAACCATTTTCTTTTATGACTCGATAACCGATATAATGTTCTCCTAAATAATTACACGAAAAAGGTGCACTTGGAACAGTCAAAGCGAAAGTGATAGCAGTAGACCAAGCTTTAGTTGAATCAAGGATGTCATTTAAGTTTAAGGTATCTACTTGATTGTACAATCCACTTTTTGTAAATTGAATGTCACTTTGAACAGAGGCTAAAATAATGCTGTGTCTATAATTCACACATGGGAAACTTGCACTCAAAAATTCATACCAACTTTGCGCACTGATGTAACAGTCAATAATTAAATCATTATTCAAATCTAGGGAATCAACATCTAAAGAATCAGAAGGTGATGGAATCAGTCCACAACCTGCGGGATGATTAATAAAAGCATCAATGGAACTAACTACCCGATTTGTATCAAAATCCAATTGTATTATATCAAAAACCTTGGGTTTTAAAATAGTTTTATCTTTTTTACAAGAACAAAATAAAAGAAGCAATCCAAAGAAAAAACTTAAGATAACTTTACTTAATATACCTAAAATCTTGTCCATCTTGAATTGTTTTTAGCGTTTCATAAATTAGGCGAATACAATTCTCAACATCTTCTTTTTGTACCATTTCAACGGTTGTATGCATGTATCTTAAAGGTAAAGAAATTAATGCGCTTGGCACACCTTCATTTGAATAAGCAAAAGCATCTGTATCAGTCCCTGTAGAACGAGATACTGCCGCTCGCTGAAAAGGAATCTTATTTTTTTGTGCAACTGAAATAATTTGCTTTAAAAAATTTGTTTGCACAGCCGGACCATACGTTAATACAGGACCATCTCCTGACTTCTGATCTCCATTTTCTATTTTATCAACCATCGGCGTGCTTGTGTCATGACAAACATCTGTAACCAATGCAAGATGAGGTTTAATTCTGTGAGCAATCATTTCTGCACCTCTAAGTCCAATTTCTTCTTGAACTGCATTTACAACATACAAGGTAAATGGAAGTGTAATTTTTTCTTCTTTTAACATACGAGCAACTTCAGCAATCATGAAGCCACCTACTCGATTATCTAATGCTCTACCAACGTATTTGTTTTTATTAAGAAGCATAAACTCATCTTCAAATGTTGCTACGCAACCAACATGAACTCCTAAATCCTCTACTTCTTTTTTGCTAGCACAACCGCAGTCGAGAGAGATATTCTTCATACTTGGAGTTTCTTCTTTTTGCTGTCTCGTATGAATTGCTGGCCAACCAAAAACAGCCTTAACAATTCCTTTGTCTGTATAGATGTTAACACGTTTTGACGGTGCAATCATATGGTCGGAGCCACCATTTCGCTTGAGGTAGATAAAGCCATCTTTTGTAATGTAGTGAACAAACCAAGAAATCTCATCAGCATGCGCTTCTATCACAACTCGGTAATCTTTTCCAGGATTGATTATCCCTGCTACTGAACCATAATTATCTGTAAAATAATCGTCAACATAAGGTTTAATATATTCTAACCATAATTTTTGACCTTCTGATTCAAATCCTGTAGGACTTGAATTATTAAGATATTTCTCTAAAAATTTCTCTGACTTTACTGTAATAATCTTTTTCATAATTTTTATTTCATTAATGTAACATTTCCTTTTGTAATTGATTTTAACCCATTGTAACAAGTAACATCCAGATAAAAATCGTAAACATCTGGATCTAATTTTTTACCTCTAAAAGTACCATCCCATCCAATTTGTGGATTTTCTGACTCAAATACCAATTCTCCCCAACGATCAAAAATCCTAAAAATAATTTTTTCAATAAAAATTCCACGAACAAATAAAACATCATTGTTATCGTCACCATTTGGAGAAAAAGCATTTGGAATAAAGACATAGGGTTCTTCGCAGATAATTTCATACACCTTAATTTGTACAGTATCTGAACGTGTGCAAATACCATCCGAAACTGTTAATGTAAAAATAGTGTTTTCTTGAATAAGGGCATTTGTTTCCTGCGAATTAGGTGATGATAAACCCGTAGTTGGCGACCAAGAATAATTTGGAAGACTATTCGGTAAACCACTTAAAACAACTGTTGCACCAGGAACGACAATATTTTCCGATGCACTTGCAAGTACTGATGAAGGATTAATAACAGAAACTAAAATAAAAATAGAATCTTCTACAAAACAGCCATTGGAAGATGCTGCTGATAGATAATAATACTGTGAAAAAAGAGGTTGAACAACAATCGAACTTGAGGTATTTGAACCAATAATCCCAGCAATTGGAGTCCAAACATAATTAAAAGAAGTTGTAGGATTTGTATTTGTTGCTGTCAATGTTGTTTGATCTCCCAAGCATAAATTATTTCCGCCATTTAATATTAAATCGGAACTAGTGAAAGAAAGTAATACACTGTCAACAAGTGCGCATTCAGAATTTGAAACTTGCACATAATAATAACCAGCTTGTGGATCATTTAATACAAAAAGAGAATCAGAAAAATCAAAATTTAAGGTGTCTGTAAAAAGAGAATTTGTGGACCAAATAAAATTACTTGCTGTTCCATTTGTATAAGAAATTAAGTTAATTGGAACTGGAGAACATAGGTCAATTCCATCGATTAAATTTAATTGAATATTTTCATAAATAGTAATCGTAATCTGAGCAGTATCTGTTATATCGCAATCATTATCTGTAACGTATAAAAATACAGTATAAACTCCAGGAATTGAATAGGTGTAACTTGGCGAAAATGTTGTGGAGTCATAGTTGTTATTTCCAAAATCCCATAAATATGTGTCGTTTTCAGTAGAATTATTTTGAAAAGTTATAGGGATTTCCTCGCAAGATGATGTGGAACTAGCAGTAAAATTCGCTATTGGAATTACATCTGTACTAAATTTAAAAACAATGTTATTACAATTAGAACTGTTATTTGCTGCTGACCACGCTCCTGGAGTAGTTGGAAAATCGCTGTAACCACCACAACCGCCGCAAACAGATTGATAAACGACGCCATTTTTATCGAAACGAGAAGTGCCGCCGTCTACATGTTCCTTTGCTTGACTTCCGCCCAAGTAAGAACCATATAAAAGCCCTTGAAAATCTCTTTTTATAACAATAAGATAAAAATCAAAGCCATTTGGAGAAATTCCTTGAAAAGCATCAGAGGTTACTGGCATTCCGCTTAACAATGTATTTTGTAGAATATTAGCTCCCCATCCAGAAACATAGATATTACCGCAAATATCAACAAGAAAAGCAGAGGGTGAAATATGTATTGATGTCGAACCATTACCAAATACCGTAGACGCAATATTGCTTGTTAAATTTGAATTTAACTCAATTATAAAGTTACTACTATTCGGATTTGAAAAAGTAGCATTAACAACAGGAAAAGTTCCGCCAACTGATTGACCTAAAACATAAATATTATTGTTTTTATCAATTTCAACAAAAAAAGCTTGGTCGTAATTATTTTTTCCTAAATAAGTTGCTTGTTGAATTCCTAAACCAGTGGAATTTAATTTAACGACAAATCCATCCGTTATTCCACCATTATAGGTTGGTGAATAAGCTCCAACAGTTCCCGGTAAATCAGTAGATTGGGTTCCCCCTGAAAAAACAATTTGATTTGCCGTATCAATTTTAACAGAATAACACGCATCATCTAATGAACCACCATAATAAGTTGAAAATAACAAGGATTGAAAATTTGAAGCTAATTTAAAAACTATTCCATCTTGCCCACCGGCATTTGCACTTTGAAAAGCATTGATAATAGGAAAGTCAGTTGAACGAGAAGTTGATGCAATTAGAATATTGTTGTTTTCATCCAGCATTATTTCACCTCTAAACTGATCTCCATAATTAGAAGATAAAGCAGAATATGCAGCAACTGAATTATAGGGCAAAGAAAGAGGATTGTAATTTACACCGTCATTTCCACTGCCACCAACAAATGTTGAGTTTAATAGATTATGTCCATTAGAACTAATTTTTGAAACATAAATATCTGTTCCTTGGTTAGAAAAAGTGATACCGTTATATGTAAACTGGGCTGCAGTTCCTCCTGAATGTAACTGTTGAAAAGAATTACTTGTAATAGGAAAATCTAAACTTGATGTTGCGCCCATCAAATAAACATTATTACTCTGATCACAAATTAAACTATGAACTGTTTCAGTTCCTTGCGTATTATCCCCACCTCCAATAAATGTTCCCCAAAGCATTGCGCTTCCATCGGAAGAATATTTAGAGACGAATACATCTGAAATACCGTATCCGACTGCACCTGCCACAAAATTTGATTGAATATCATAAGCCAAAACATCAGGAGCGGGATAATCATTTCCATAAATTGTTCCTGCGGTGTATGCAGTTCCATCATTTCCGTAGGTGGCAGTCATTCCAAAATTATCAGAATTTGCACCATTATACGTTGCAAAAACTAATATAGGATCAATAATTAATGGAGAGTTAGGATCATAATTTCCAAGGTCAAACCGGACTTCATTGTCTTTTAAAATAAAGCGACATTTTACTTCTTTCCGTTGTCCATTTATTAACTGATAAGCGACAGGTTTATCCTCAATTACTTTCCCTAAATCAGTTTCTAAAATCAAATTTCCCTTGTTGTCGATCTGAATCTTTTTCTGACCGCTATAGTCAAGAATTATTTGAGATGGATCACTATTTTTCTGAACTATAAATTCATATTTAACCTCATTATTTATCCCTGAAATTTTAAAATCAATTCCTTGATAGAAATTCTTTAAAATTGCTTCAGAATAAGAATGAACCTCAGATGTCCATTTTTTTTGGTCATTTCCTTTAAAAAAATTGAAATAACTGCTTGAAGGATCTTTTTTTTCAATGTTAACTACTTCATTAGAACCTCTAAAATTCAGATGAACAAGCGTTTGACTTACATCTTGCCCCTTGTAATTAGGTTCAGCCATTGCATGTAACTTGTGCATTGTCGAATAATCTTGAAGATGAAAAATAAGTTTGTGTTGCTGCACCCAAAGTTTTCCTCCCGGCATGTTTGAGCGAAATAAAACTCCCTCTGGCCATTGACCTTTATTTTCAAGTAATAATTGCCCTTTATTTTTTGAAAGTATTTCAGTAGATAACTGCGCCTGCAATTTAAGGCAAAACACAAAGAAAAACAGACAAATTCCAAGGACTTTCATTCAATAGAAAATTTGTAGCTAAATTAGTTAATTTATCAATAATAAAAAGAATCGTAAACTACTTCGAGATTATAACTTGAGAATTAGAGTATTTACTTAAATTCGCAACTAGGTATTTAAAAAATGAATCAGAATAGAATCTGTAACTTGTTTAAAATAGAATTTCCTCTTATTCAAGCGGGAATGATTTGGTGTTCAGGATGGGAATTAGCCTCTGCTGTTTCTAATGCCGGTGGACTAGGAATTATTGGTTCTGGCTCTATGTATCCTGAGATTCTTGAGCAGCAAATTATAAAATGTCAAGCGGCAACAAGTAAACCATTTGCAGTGAATCTTCCGTTGCTTTACCCCGATAGCGAAAAACATATTGAAACAATTATAAAGTACAAGGTGCCTATTGTTTTTACATCAGCTGGAAATCCTAGTACATGGACAAAACACCTAAAAGAAAATGGAATTACAGTTGTACATGTCGTTTCAAGTTTAAAATTTGCGCTTAAAGCACAAGATGCTGGTGTTGATGCTATAGTTGCTGAAGGTTTTGAGGCAGGCGGTCACAATGGTCGTGATGAAACAACAACTTTTTGTTTGATACCATTAATTGCTGACGCTATTTCATTACCACTAATTGCAGCAGGAGGCATTGGATCCGGAAAAGGAATGCTTGCAGCAATGAATTTAGGTGCTGATGCTGTTCAAATTGGAAGCCGCTTTATTGCAAGTCCTGAATCCAGTGCACACCAAAATTTCAAGGAAAAGGTAATAGCTTGTCAGGAAGGAGATACAATTTTAACACTCAAGGAATTAACTCCAGTTAGAATGATAAAAAATAACTTTTATAAGCAACTTGAACTTGCTTATTCAAATAATGCGGATGCCAAAGAATTAAAAGCAATTTTAGGTCGAGGAAGAGCAAAAAAAGGAATGTTTGAAGGTGATTTAGATACTGGAGAATTAGAAGTCGGACAAGTGTCTGGAACTATTCATAAAATTATGCCAGCAAAAGAAATTGTGGCAGAAATTATTCGAGAATTTAAAGAAGCACAAAACAATCAATCAAAGACTAAATTTATTTTTTAATGGTAAAATTTGAGCGTTTTCAATTATCAAATGGACTGAAAGTGATTTTCCATAAAGATATATCAACACCAATGGCTGTTGTGAATGTGCTTTATGATATTGGAGCAAGAGATGAATCTGAAGAAAAAACTGGATTCGCACATTTATTTGAACACTTGATGTTTGGCGGATCAGTTAATATTCCTGATTTTGATACAGAATTACAAAAAGCTGGTGGCGAAAACAATGCCTTTACAAGTAACGATATTACAAACTATTATGATGTTTTACCAGCAAATAATCTAGATACAGCATTGTGGTTAGAGAGCGATCGTATGTTATCGCTTGCTTTCACCGAAAAAAGTTTAGAAGTTCAACGAAGTGTTGTTATTGAAGAATTTAAACAACGCTACCTCAATCAACCTTATGGAGATGTTTGGTTAGAACTTCGTCCACTGGCTTACAAAAAACATCCTTATAAATGGGCAACTATCGGCAAAGAAATTAGCCACATCGAAAATGCCACTATGGAAGATGTTCGTGCGTTTTTTAAAAAGTATTATTGCCCATCAAACGCGATTCTTTGCATTGCGGGAAATTTTGAATTAGATTTTATTAAAGAAAGAGTAAATTACTGGTTTTCAGATATTGCTTCAGGAAAAAAACCAGCAAGAATCATTGCCTCTGAACCCAAACAAATAGAATTTAGAGAATTAGAACTTGAACGCAATGTTCCAGCATCTGCTTTTTATTATGCCTTTAAAATGGCTGAAAGAAAACATCCTGATTACTATATTGCAGATATTTTAAGTGATTCATTAAGCAGAGAAAAATCATCCTTGCTTTACCTAAAATTAAAGAAAGAAAAACCGTTTGTATCCGAAATTGTAGCTTACATAACAGGATCTATTGACGAGGGCTTATTTATTATATCAGGAAAATTAAATGATGGAATAAGCTTTGAAGATTTTGATAATGCACTTTGGGAGGTATTAAACGAAGTTTGTTTGAATCCAATAGAAGAAAAGGAACTCAACAGCTTAAAAATCAAGATGCAAACTGCCCGTGCTTTTCAAGAGCAGGGAATTTTAAACCGCTCTATGAATTTATGTTATTTTGAACTTTTAGGAGATGCTAATGGAATCAATGAAGAGCATTTAATTTATGAGCAAATTAGTTGCGACCATATTCAATCCTATGCAAATGAATTATTTCAAAAAACAAATTGTTCGCTACTAAAAATTAAAGCCCAACAAGCATGATAAAGCGAAAAAATGCGCCAAGTTTAAAGGCGATAGAAAAAATCAACTTTATTTCTCCCGTAAAAATTCAGTTGGGCGAGCACACACCTTATTTTTGGATGAAAGAAGTTCCAAATGAAACAGCACGCTTGGATTTTATCTTTCATGCAGGAACAACAAGAGGATCAAATTTAATTAGTTCATTAGTTGCTGGCTTACTTTTTTCGGGTACTGCTAAAAAAACTTCTACAGATATTCACAATGAATTAGATGATTTAGGAGCATTCTTTGATGTTGGCTTGGGACATGAAAGTGTTTTAGTCTCATTTTATTCCCTTAAAAAAAATATTTTAGCAGTTTTTAAAATTTTTGAAGATGCACTCGAGCATGTTAACTTTCCGCAAAATGAAATCGATGAATTAATCACCGACAGAAAACAGAAACTCAAAATTAATTGTGAAAAAGTGGGGTTTCTCTCCCAGAGAGCATTTCAAAAAAACCTTTTTCAAGGCACAAATTATGCGCACCAAACCGAATTGGAAGACTATGATTCTGTTCGCCGAGAAGAAATCATTGAATACTTTTCTAAAAACTATAAAAATGGTCTGCGTAAAGTCGTTCTTGTTGGAGCTTTAGATGAAGTTCAAGTTACAGAAATTGCTGAAAAATCAAAGAAATGGTGTCTTCCTGAAAAGCCACTTTTTGAAAATAATTTCAATAATAATAAGGGTGTATTTCAGTTAGAAAAGAAAGATGCTGTTCAAAGTGCAGTGCGAATTGGAAAGACTCTTTTCAATAAAAACCATTCTGATTTTCTTGGATTCTCTATCTTAAATACCATTTTAGGAGATTATTTTGGAAGTCGTTTAATGAAAAATATTCGAGAAGATAAAGGCTACACCTACGGAATTAGTAGCACAGAAGCTGAATTAGCAAAAAGCGGCTATTTTATGATAGGAACCGAAGTTGGTTCCGCTCAAAAAGATTTGGCAATACAAGAGATAAAAAATGAAATTGAACGACTACAAAAAGATTTAGTTCCCGATGAAGAATTAGAATTGGTGAGGAATTATTTATTGGGGCAACTTTTAAAAAGTGCAGATGGCCCCTATGCTATGACTGATTTATTTCTATCTGTTGATGCATATGACTTAGATTTTTCATTTTATGAAAGCTACATTCAAAAAGTGAAGAATATCGATGCAGAGGAATTGAGAGCATTAGCCGTTAAATACCTTGCTTGGGATTCAATGACTATCGTTATCGCAGGATAGCAACTTTACTCCGTATTTTTCGTTATACTAAAGTCAGCTAAAATTCGTTCTTAAACAATGCGTTTCCTCTTTCTACTATTTGTTTTAGTTGCTTTTAAAAGCAATGCTTCGCATGTTATGGGAGGAGAAATTACCTATAAATGCATTGGTGGAAATACCTACATTTTTGAACTAACTTTTTACCGCGATTGCAATGGTTCTGATGTTACTATTAGCCCTGAAGTTTTAAGAGTTTGGAACCACCCTACTCTAACTTCAATTTCAATTCCTTTTATTTCAAGAGAAGATATTTCGCCAACTTGCTCCCCCGTTTCTGGAGGTCCAAGTCCCTTACTTTGTGGAACTAATGCAAATGGAGGAAATGGAATTGGAGCAATCGAGAAAATTATTTACAGAAGTGATCCTATTACTATTGCAGGAATTCCACCAAGTCAAGGTTGGGCTTTTACCTACGAAAATTTCTCACGAAGTAATACAATAACAAATATTACAAACCCCTCTACTTATGGAATAACTTTGGTTGCAAAAATATATTCCAATCCAAATTCTACTGCAAACGGATGCAGCGACTCCTCTCCACTTTTCCTTCAAAAACCATCTTTTGTTCATTGTGCAAGTAATGAATACCAATATAATCCAAATGCTGTAGACCCCGATTTAGATTCGCTTTCTTTTGAATTCGGAATTCCTTATAATAATTTTCCTACAGGAGTTTATAATCCGCCATTAAATCCAATACCCGTTCCTTTTGAACCGAACTTTTCATTTCTCAGTCCAACTCCAAATACAATTATAAATCCTGCAAATTTTGCAGCTGAAATAAACAATCAAACTGGAGAATTAAAATTTACAAGTGTCAATATTGGAAATTATGTAGTTAAAATTCTGGTCAAATCATATCGTCAAGGAATTCTTATTTCTGAGGTTGAACGAGAAATGCAATTGGTTGTTTTTGCTTGTAATAATTTAAATTCTGCTCCAATTATAAGCGCACCATTTCCCGGTAATTCTTTTGAGGCAACGATCAACGCGGGTGATCCAATTTCATTTAATATCCAAGCAATTGACAATGATTTACTTCAAAATGGTAGCCAACAAACACTTTCTCTAACAGCTTCTGGTCCTATTTTTGGGACTAATTTTACACAAAATACTGGCTGCAATATTATTCCCTGCGCAACTTTAGATAATGGAATTCCGATTTCGGGACAACAAAACGTTTCCGCTCAATTTAATTGGCAAACATCTTGCGACCATTTAGTTAATGCTTATGGAACTGTTTCTGATGAAGTAAGTTATAATTTTGTCTTTAGAGTACAAGACGATTATTGCCAAGTTCCAAAAGTTACCTACAAAACTGTAACAATTAAGCTCTTAAATCAGGGTGTAATTCAAGCACCAAAAATTTCTTGTATTCAAACCAACAATGATAATAGTTTAACTATTTTTTGGTCTTCAGTATTAGATCCTTCAAGTTCATTTATATCCTACAAAGTATATTCTGTTCAAAATGGCTTACTTGCAACTATTAATAACATTAATACAACACAATTTACTACAACATCCGTTAATTCAGCACAAGATTATTACATTGCTGTACAATCGGGTTGTGGAGGAAATACTCTAAAATACAGCGATACAATTTCTAATATTCATCTTGACTTAGTAAATCCAATTAATGGAACTGCTGTTTTGCAATGGAATATGCCCTACTCTACACAGTTACCAAATTTTAATGCTTATTACTATTTATATAGGGAATTCCCAACAGGATTTTTCTCATTTATGGATAGTGTGCCATACAACACACTAACATATGTTGATACTATTACTGTCTGCGAAGAATTTATTAGATACAGGGTAAATCTAGCCACAACAAGCTGTAATTTCACATCCAATCGGCCAGGCGAAGTATTTTCTGATATGATTACACCTTCTATTCCCACAATATATTCAGTTAGCTTTGACACATTAAACAGTAATATAACAATTAACTGGAATCAAAATCCTCTTTTAGATACTTATGGATACGTTGTTTATATAGTTGGAGCCAATGGTTTTCCTATTGAATTAGACACTGTTTTCGGAATAGGTGCTACTAGTTATTCCTATCCAGCTCCGAGTGGACAGGGACCATTTTCTTATTCAGTGGCTGCTTTTGATTCTTGTTTTACAAGTTCTATTCCAATTACCTATCAAACATCAGGAAAAAGTCCAATACATTCTAGTTTTATTCTTTCAAGTAGTGTCAGCATGTGTGATGAACTTACGCAATTAAGTTGGACATCCTATTTTGGAACTTCTATCAATTATTATAGAATCTGGGTGAAAACAAATCAATATTGGGTGCTATTAGACAGCATAAGTTCTAATACATTTTTAACTTCTGTTGAAGGTGGAGAAAATTATTGCTTTATTGTCGAAGCAATGTTACAAAATGGCTATTCAGCATTTTCAAATCCTTCTTGTTTTGTCGTTCCTCAACCACTACAACCAGCTTTCCATTATTTTAAACTGGCAACAATTAATAACAAAACCATAGAGCTTTATGATTATTGTGATGCCTCAGTTGGCGTCAAAGAAATAGTATTTGAACGCAAAAATCCTACTAGCTTATTATTTGAAGAAATTGGAAGAGCAAATTCAATCACTGATGTAACATTATTTGTAGACAATCAAGCTACGACAAGTATTAATGCTTGGGAATACAGAACAAAATACATAGATAGTTGCGGGAATGACGGAAATTATGCAAATTCTAATCAAACAATTTTTGTTCAGGGCACAACAGATGAATACGACATGATAAATCAAATTAATTGGTCGCCTTATTCAGGATTTGATGGCCCAATTACTGAATACCAAGTATTTAGAGGAGTAAATGGCGTATTTCAGCAAATTGCAACAGTTCCAAACACTCAATTCTCACTTATCGATGATGTAGGATTAGTTGAAAGTAATGGTGAAATCTGTTACCATATTGAAGGGATTGAAGGATTAAATTCTTATAATTTAGCTGAAGTTAGTCGATCAAATGATTTTTGTTTTATTTATTCTCCATTAATTTTTATTCCAAATGCCTTTACTCCAGATGGTTTAAATCCAATTTTTAAACCTATTCTATCAAATGTATCCACAAATAATTATAGCCTAAAGATTTTTGATCGCTGGGGAAGTGTTATTTTTGAATCAAACGATCCGAATTTAGGTTGGGATGGAACGATTAGTAAATCTGGAGAACAAGCAACAAATGATTTATTTCTGTACTACATCGTTTTGGAAGACCAATACGAAAAGCAGTACATTCGGAAAGGAACGATAACAATGGTCCGTTAAGATGCAGAAAATTTTAATCATACAAACTGCATTTATCGGAGATGTAATTTTAGCTACACCACTTATAGAAACATTGCGCTTACAATTTCCAAATTCTAAGATTGATTTCTTAGTTAAAAATGGCAATCAAAATCTTTTAATCAATCATCCGAACTTAAACAGAGTATTGGTATTTGATAAATCAAAAAAAATCAAAAGTTTACTAGCTCTTCTTAAGGAAATAAGGAAAGAAAAATATGATTTAGTAATTAATTTACAACGTTTCTTTTCCTCGGGATTATTGACAGCTTTTTCAGGAGCAAAGGATAAACGTGGCTTTAAAAAAAATCCACTTTCCTTTTTATTTACTAAATCTTTTGATCATACAGTCAATAATGGGCTTCATGAAGTAGAGAGAAATTCAGCTCTTATTGAAGATTTATGCAAGAAAACTTATATATCACCAAAATTATATCCAAGCGCAAGTGATTTTGATAAAATTTCCACTTTCCAGAGTAAAAATTATTATTGTATTGCACCATCGTCCGTTTGGTTTACAAAACAAGCACCAAAATCTGTATGGATAAAAACAATCCATTCAATTAAAGATAAAAATGCTATAATTTATCTAATTGGTGGTTCTGAAGATTTTAATCTTTGTGAAGAAATTAGTATTGAAATTAAAAATACAGAAGTAAAAAATCTTGCAGGAAAACTCAGTTTAATGGAATCTGCGGCTCTGATAAAAGGAGCAATTAGAACCTTCGTAAATGATTCTGGACCTTTGCACCTTGCTTCAGCAATGAATGCACCTGTTACAGTTTATTTCTGCTCAACAAGTCCAAGTTTTGGATTTGGACCATTATCTGATGATTCTGAAATTAAAGAGGTTAAAAATCTATCTTGCAAACCTTGCGGATTACATGGGTATAAATCTTGTCCGAAAGGACATTTTGAATGTGGCGAGAAACTATTGTAGTTATTGTAAAACTTTCTTCACCAAATCTGCAGCTTCTTGTAAGAGAACAACAGAATGAACATTTAATCCAGAATCTTCAATAATCTTTTTTGCTTCGATAGCATTTGTGCCCTGCAAACGAACAATAATTGGCACTGGAATTTGGCCTATATTTTTATAGGCATCAACAATTCCTTGCGCAACACGATCACAACGAACGATTCCACCAAAAATATTAATAAGAATTGCCTTTACGTTCGGGTCCTTTAAAATTATATGGAAAGCCTTTTCAACACGTTCTGCATTTGCAGTTCCTCCGACATCTAAAAAATTTGCAGGATTTCCACCAGAAAGTTTGATAATATCCATAGTAGCCATCGCTAAACCTGCACCATTTACCATACAACCAACATTTCCATCTAGTTTAACAAAATTTAATCCAACTTCATCTGCTTCTACTTCAGTAGGATCTTCCTCTGATTTATCGCGCATTGCCTCATAATCTGGATGACGAAATAAACCGTTTCCATCAAGCGAAACTTTTGCATCAACGGCAATAATTTTATTATCTGAGGTTTTAAATAGCGGGTTTATCTCAAACATAGAAGCATCAATTCCTTCATATGCTTTATATAAAGTAGGAATAAACTTCACCATCTGTTTGAAAGCTTCACCCGATAATCCTAAGTTAAATGCTATTTTTCTAGCTTGAAAAGCTTGAATTCCAACGCGAGGGTCAATTAGTTCTCGATAGATTTTTTCTGGAGTGTTTTCTGCTACATGTTCAATATTCATTCCACCTTCAGTAGAATATACAATCACATTTTTACCTTTTTCACGGTCTAAAAGAACAGACATATAAAATTCTTCCACTTCTGATTCACCTGGATAATAGACATCTTGAGCGATTAATACTTTACTAACCAACTTTCCAACTCCGTTTGTTTGAAGAGTTTGAAGATGTCCACCTAAAATTCCCCTTACCTTCTCTTCCACTTGGTCTATTCCCTTTGCTAAGACAACACCATGCGAACCTGTTTCCTCAATTGTACCTTTTCCTCTTCCTCCCGCATGAATTTGGGCTTTAATCACATACCAACTTGTTCCAGTTTTGGCTGTAAGTTCTTTTGCTGCTTCCAAAGCATCTTCAATTCGTTCAACAACAATCCCTTCCTGAATGGCTACACCGTAGCTTTTAAGTATTAATTTTCCTTGGTATTCATGCAAATTCATAATTCAAATTTTGAGACGTAAAAGTAAGATTTTCTTTTTAAGAAGTGCATTAAGAGAAGAAATAAATCTATTCCATTCTATTTTTCCAAGACGAACTAATTTCCCGTGAAGAATATTCCACTACCTCATGTTTTTTTAAATCGCTCCAAATAGCATCAATTGAATGTGCCAAAGCTTCGGCCTCTTCTTGCATTGCGTCTCTCATCACCTTTGGATCTTGAAAATAATGTTTAACAAAATTAGTATCAAAATTTCCACTCCTAAATGCAGGATGTTTCAAAACATATTTCCCAAAATCCAATGTTGTTTTCACACCAGATATTTGATAATTATCAATTGCTTCAATCGCTCTGTCCATTGCCTCTTCTCTATTTTTACCCCAAACAACAAGTTTTGCAATCATCGGATCGTAATAAATTGGAATTTCCATTCCTTCAAGAAATGCATCGTCTACACGAATATTTTTTCCTGCAGGAATTCGGTAGCGATTCAATGTTCCAATATCAGGCGCAAAACCATTCAATGAATCTTCAGCATAAACCCTAACTTCGATTGCATGACCATTGATTTTAAGTTCAGGTTGTAATTTTGGAAGTCGTTCCCCTCTAGCAACTAAAATTTGCCATTCTACTAAATCTAATCCAGTTATCATCTCAGTTACAGGATGTTCAACCTGAAGGCGCGTATTCATTTCCAAAAAGAAAAAATTTAATTCAGCATCTAAGAGAAATTCTACAGTTCCAGCACCTTCATAATTACATGCTTTACAAACCGCAACTGCAGCCTCACCCATTTGTTTTCTTAATTCTTCACTTAAAACAATACTTGGCGCTTCTTCAACAACCTTTTGATGTCTTCTTTGAATAGAACATTCTCTTTCAAAAAGATAGACAACATTTCCATGTTGATCCGCAAAAACTTGAATTTCAACATGACGAGGTTTATCTACAAATTTCTCAATAAAAACTGCATCATCGCCAAAAGAAGAAAGCGCTTCATTCTGAGCCATCAACATTTGCTCTTCAAATTCTGCAGTGCTATTTACTAGGCGCATTCCTTTTCCACCTCCTCCTGCAGAAGCTTTAATTAAAATTGGATAACCGATTTTTTCAGCTATTTGTTTTGCCTCAGCGATATCTGAAATAGCAGTATCTACTCCAGGAACAAGAGGGACATTGAATTTATTTACTGCTTGTTTAGCGCTTAATTTATCCCCCATAAGCTCCATTGATTCAGGAGAAGGACCAATTAGTTTTATTCCTGCTAGTTTAGCATTACGAGCAAAGCCTGCGTTTTCAGACAAAAATCCGTAGCCAGGATGAATGCCATCAACACCTAAATCCTTACAATGCTTTAAAATTAAATCTTGTTGTAAATAACTTTCACTAGAAGGACTTTTACCAACATATACCGCTTCATCTGCTTCCAAAACATGAGGCGCAGTTTTATCAGCATCAGAATAGATAGCTACACTTTTAATACCCATGATTTTGAGTGTACGAATAACCCGTCTTGCTATTTCCCCACGATTTGCAATTAATACCTTTTTCATTGTTAAAATTAATTGAATGAATTATTTTTTTATGTTCGAGTAAAAAAAACTACAAAGATGGAAGCTTTTTTTTCACTTTTTTATTTTTAAAATGTTTTTTCTCTTTCTTTCTAAAAATATCTAGAAAGGCTTGAAATAATTCAAAATCTTTCCAAGAATTAAATTCCTCATGGTACGAAATACCTGCACCTTGCGTAAATGGACCTGAATTTTCATTTACAGAATTTGCATTAGATTGATTAAAAACATTTACACGAAAAGTACCTTTTTCATTGATCAAATATTCAATATTTACATCACCAATAAGTGAACTCTGAGTAGAACCCTCATTTGTAGCACTCTCACCATCTGTTTTATTTTCTACTCCAAAACTTCCAGATACTATTAAGCGGTCATTGAGTAAACCTGTTTTAACTCCGAGCTCAACAGAATTATCACCAGCAACCTTATCTGCTCCATAATCAACATTTAATTTATAGTTATCTGATAATTTACCAAGAGCTGCATTTATTTGAGATTCAACTAAATCAATTGCTGATGAACCATTAGCCGTAACTGTACCTTTTAATGGTTGGAATTTTCGGACTAGCAAAAGAGAAAAAAACTGGCGATTTAACTCATCTTGTTCATTTGTTACCCTTCTAATCAAAGCTTTTCCTGTTTCGGGTGCTTTGGGAGCTGCGATATCAAATGTAATCGTTGGCTTTAAAAGTTTATCAGAAAGATTTAAGTAACATAATACATCTTGGTTTAAAAGTGACTTATCAGCAGTTTCTGGGCTTAACTCCAAAATAGAAATTTTCTTTAAATCAATTGATGTTTTAATATCAAGATTAGCATCCAAAACATCACCATTCCATGAAATTGAAGATCCTTCATCAATATTAAAGGGTTGATTAATACCCATCATCACAAAATTATATTTACTTCCTTTTACAATATTATAAGTTCCGTTCATTGTTAAATGATCCAGCTGATCTAATTTCATATTTATTTCTCCAAAACCTTTTGCTGTAATTTCATCACCAGAAAATTCATCAAAAATCAATTTTAAATAGCTGTCTGGCGTTACTTTAAATTTCAAATCAAGATTAACGCCTGAAAAGTTAATCTTTTCTTCAACGATTGCATTATTAATTCCTTTCTGAACAAATTGGATAAAATCTTCTGATTCTTCAATATCTGAAACACCATACATTGGGAAATTAATCAATGTACCTTTTTTTGTCTCTAAGTCAACAAGAATATCTAGTTTATTTGCAGTGCCTGAAATATTTGCTGTGCCTTTTGCGTAAGCTTTCCCAAAATAAACATCACCATCTTTATAGTTTGTATTTAAAACCATAAATTGATTTAAAGGCAAAACTCTCAGAGGATTTAAAATATCTCTTTTGGATAAATCATCCTCAAAATTTAAATTTAAATCAAAATTGAATCCGGTGAAATCTTTATGGTAAATTGTACCAACCATTGATGCAATATTCCCATCCTCATCTTTCAGCGGCAAATTATTTATTAAAAACCCATCTTCAATAACATCAATTTTTCCGTTAAATCTATATTTAACGCCCAACAACTCAACTTTAACAGATCCTTTATCAATAGAAAGTTTACCAGATAATTTTGGCTTATCTGGAGTGCCTTTTACAGTCAAAACACCCTTAAGTTTACCATTTAAATCTCTTGCTACAGTTGGATCGAGAAATGTATTTGCAAACTGAATATCTGTCTCATCAAATTTTAGGAGCAAATCAAGTTGATTTGTATTTATAAAATAAGCTCCTCCAAAATCTAAAGTAGGTTGATTTTTATATTCAAGTAAACCATTTAAAAGAATACTCTTTCGTAAATCACTCCAATCAGTTTGAATTAGAATATCGCCAACTTCTTGGCCGTCCAGAAAAAAATCTTTAAACGATGCATCACCTAAGTACTTAAAATTTGAATATGGATTTGATATCATACCCCAACCAGAAAAACTTCCCTTTAATTTTGACGGCAAACTTAAAACTGAGCTTAATTCATCTAAATCTAATTGTTGGACATCCATTTTTAACTTATCAAAATCATTTTTAGACAAGCAACCATTGATCTTAATTAGTTGATCATTGCGAGACAATCTAAAATTTGTAATGTGTAAGTCATTAGAAGTTAATGAAATATCAGATTCTTTCTCTATTTGCCATCTTAGTCCATTAAGAGAGAAAAAAGATGGTTTTAAGAGAAAATTTATATGTGAATCATCTGAAAAAGTAGTCCGCCAAGCAATTTCTGAATAACCAGATGATTCAGGATCCCATGTTAAAGTTGAATTTAACATTCCTTTAATTCCTGAATTCACAAAATGTACACTATTTAATTTTAATGAATCATTAATTGATAGAGAATTCACTAAAAAATCTCCCTTAATTTCACGATTAGAAATAGCCTGATTAATACTAATTCCTTGAAAAATATAATCATTAAAAAGAATGGATTCAGATCTGAAATTTGCGCTTAAACTACCTTTTCTAGCATTAAAATCACCTTTCAAGAAAGTGCTACTATTGACCTTTAGCTCTGGAACAAATATAGAAAGTAAATCATCTAATTCCTTAGTCTCAATTTCAAAGAAAAAATCACTTTCGCTTATTCGTTCCTGAGTTTCTTCTGAAACTAAATTTAAAGAGGGTAAAAGAACTGATAATTCATTTAAAATATCATTTAAAACAGTTTCATATTTAATTTTTCCCTTGATTTTAGCATCGACTAAGGAACTGGCAATTTCAATGTAATCCCCTGAGCTATTTCGCGAAAAGTTGGAATTAAAATAGGGAACATTTAATAATTTTTGATTTTCTTCATAGGAAAAGTTAGAGAGATTAATTTTTCCTGCCATTGATTCTAAACTAGGGCCAGAAATAGAACAAGAAATATCTGTTGAAAGATAAATATTATTGTCTTTTGTGATATTTAGTGCTCCTAGATTCATCTTTTTCAAGTGAATTTCTGCTTCATATTTTTGAGTTGACCCTATGGAAATTTCACCATTGTAACTTAAATAAATATTTGGGTCTTTTATAAACAGGTTGGAAACTAAAATATCATCTATTAAACTCGCTTCTTTAATTTCTATGTTTGAGTAAGAATAATCATTAAACTGAAATTTCGAAAACAATGCACGAATCAATGGAAGGTTTAATTGCCCAGAATTTGAAATACTTCCTTCTATTTGAAGAAGGCCTGTTATAAGTCCTAAATCAGAATTATTTATAAGTGCTCCAAGATTAAAATCAGTAAGATCAATTGATAAAGTATCGTTTTTAATTGGTGAAAATAAAAGTCCTAAATCATTATTTTCAATTATATAATTAGATCTTAAAGAAATAGAACCTAAGGCTGTTTCTAACTTTTCTAAACCCAAATTAAAATGATTCACTCTTCCAGCTATACTAGCATTCGTAACTTCAAAAAACTCAAGTTTTGAAAGTGGATTTTCTATCTTTATAGGAGCCATTGATTTTGGAAGAGCAACACTTTGAATGTCTTTAAGTGTGACAAAAGATTTATCTATCCTGGCATTTAAAACCCCTTGATCGCCAATACTAAAATTTGGCAAAACGATTTTTCCTTTAATAAAAGACTTGTTTCCAAATCTTAAATCAAGATTGTTTATTGCTAAGGAACTTATAGGATTTTTGATGCTTGCACTAATCTTAATTTTAGAATCCATTCCTTCTAAATCTGTAGCAAAATATGAAATATCTTTCATCGAGAGTGTGCTAGGATTAATTTCAACATCAAAAATTACAGAATCTGAAAAAGATGAAAAAGCAGACCAATTTCTATAAAGTAAATTCAATTTACTTGCTCGTAAATTCGTTTCATTGCTTATTAATTGAAACTTTTTAAGAAATATACCCTGAGACCCAATTCTTAGACCAGCACTTAGCTTTTCAAGATTAAACCCTGATTTATCTTTACATTTTAGGTCCTGAATTTGAAGTTTTATCGTTTCACCTTGTAAAGCTAAATTCTGAATATTTACTCCAATATTTCTTAAATGTAAATGAGCAAAATCAATGCCATATTTTTGAGGCTTTACTCGGAAATCATCGAAACGAAAGGAGAATTTAGAAAGAGAAATATTCTTTGCACTGAACAAGAGTTTTTTAGTTTTTGTTTTTTGTGTGTCACCAGAAAAATAATCTGCTAAGAATGCATAATTATAGGATCCATTTTTCTTATTCCGATTAAGATATATTGAACCCTTACTTAATTTAATTTCTCCAATATCAAAACTATTTTTATTAAGATCATAATCATCCAAAGTCAAAAGAATAGATTCTGCGTAAAGAAGCGTGTCCTTCTTCATGTCTAAAATAAGAACCCCATTTAAAGAAACCTTATCAAAAAGAATAATCTCAAGGCCTTTTAATTCTATTTTTGTATTTAACTCTTTAGAAAGAAATGCAACAACTTTGTCTGCTAGAAAGGTCTGAAAAGTACTTGTTCGGATAAGAAAAGTAAAAATGATTATACAGATGAGTAAGCATTCAAAAAATATACCCAATGAATTAATCGCTATTTTCTGTAATTTTACCATGCTTTCATAACAAATTTAAGAATCTTTTGGCTGTAAACAACATAATTATACTCGGAATTGAATCCTCGTGCGATGATACATCAGCAGCCATTTTGGCTGGAACAAAAATCTTATCAAATGTTACAGCTACACAATTGATTCATGAGAGATATGGAGGTGTGGTTCCAGAATTAGCTTCGAGAGCACATCAAGAAAATATTTTGCCAGTTGTAGAACGAGCAATTGAAGAAGCAGGTATCACGCTAAAAGATATCCAAGCAGTAGCATTTACTCAGGGACCTGGACTTCTTGGCTCACTGGTTGTCGGTACTTCTTTTGCAAAAGCATTTGCACTTGCCCAAAATATTCCTTTGCTTGCAGTTCACCATATGAAAGCGCATATTTTGGCCCATTTTATAGACGATATGGAGAAAGAAAAACCTACTTTTCCTTTTTTATGCTTAACTGTTTCTGGAGGTCATACACAAATCGTATTGGTAGAAAGTCACTTAAAAATGTCAATTTTAGGAAAAACAATCGATGATGCAGCCGGAGAAGCATTTGATAAAGCAGCAAAAATGTTAGGTTTTTATTATCCTGGAGGTCCCTTAATTGATAAATTTGCACAATTAGGAAATCCCGATAAATTCACTTTCTCAAAGCCAAGAATTCAAGGTCTTGATTTTAGTTTTAGTGGCTTAAAAACATCAATTTTATATAGTATTCGTGATGCGCAAAAAGAAAACCCAAATTTTATTGAAGAAAATCGCAATGATTTATGCGCTTCCATTCAAAAATCGATAGTTAGTATTCTTATACAAAAACTTGAACAAGCAGTTCAACAAACTGGAGTTAATCAAGTTGCCTTAGCAGGAGGCGTTTCAGCAAATAGTGAGCTCAGAAAAGTATTAAACGGAAAAAAAATGGACGATTGGAAAGTTTTTATTCCTAAATTTGAATACTGTACAGACAATGCAGCAATGATTGCAATTGCAGGGAAATTTCTCTTTGATTCAGGGGATTTTGCAACACAAGCTGTTAGTGCAAAAGCAAGAATGGATTGGTAAGAAAATTCTTTAAGAGTAAAGTAACAACTGTTTATCTTATCTTAAAAAGTTTTTTTGTGTAAATTCGTATTATCATTTCAACTACATACTTTATATAGAAAAAATGCGTTTTAATCTTGTTTTCTTTTTTCTACAATGTACTTCTCTTTTGATTGCTCAAAACCATGTAACTTGGAGTTTTACGTTCGATAATATGAACTCAAACATTGTTATTACTGGAACTATTGACGAAGGTTGGCACCTTTACTCTCAAAAAACACCTGCTAATGCTGGACCAATACCTGTGACTGTTAACATAAATAAAAAAAATGGCTTAAAACTAATTGGTAAATTTCAGGAAAAACTTGAGCCTCACGAGATTTTTGATGTAAATTTTGATTCAAAAGTGTATCTTTTCGAACATTCCTACTTAGCAGAACAGAAAATAAAAATAAAAATAAAAAAAATGAAAACTCAACATTTAAAACAACTCAATGGAAGCGTTCTATACATGGTTTGTGACGATACCAGATGTCTTCCTCCTCTTGAAGTCCCATTTGCAATAATTATAAACTAAAATTACATGAAAAAATACCTTGGATTGATTCTTTTTTTACTTCAACTAAATTTTTTATTTTCTCAAATCATCAATCATGAAGATGTCGTGAAAGTTAACTTTTCGCTAGAACAAAAAAATTGTGAAGCTTTTATTGTAGCGAAAATCACAATAATTCCAGGTTGGCATATTAATTCATACAAACTTCCCAAAGATTCGTATGCTATTCCAAGTGCGATAAACATCAATAAGACAACTAAACTTACTGTTAAAGAAATAATAGAACCTAAGCCGATACAATACATAGACGAAGATTTGGGTGATATGCAGAGTTACCACAAGGGTTCACTAACTATGAAACGAAGAGTTTTAATCAACTCAAATATTGATTTTAAAGTTTCCGGTGTATTCTCCTTTCAAGTTTGCGATGAAGCTGGAAAATGTTTGATGCCCCACGAATACCCTTTTTCCCTTAGTGTTAAAGGATATAAATTAGCTGTTGAGAAAGACACTATATCCGAAAAAAAAGTTGATGCTTTAACATCAAATAATGGAACGGAAAAAGTCAAAGAAACTATTCCACCTTCAAAAAAAATACCTGAACCTAAAAAATCAATGTGGCTTATTTTCATTATTTCCTTCTTAAGTGGTTTTGCTGCCCTTCTCACTCCATGCGTTTTTCCAATGATTCCAATGACGGTAAGTTTTTTCACAAAAAAAAGTAAATCAAAGGCAGATGGAATTAAAAACGCCTTGTTATACGGCATTTCAATTATTGCGATTTATGTTCTTTTAGGTACAATTGTAACTACAATCTTTGGCCCTTCAGCATTAAATGCACTATCTACAAATGTTTGGTTCAACTTGCTTTTCTTTGTATTACTGGTCGTATTTGCTATTTCATTTTTAGGAGCTTTTGAAATCATGCTGCCCAACTCTTGGCTAAACAAAGCTGATAAAGCATCAGATAAAGGAGGATTTATTGGAATCTTTTTTATGGCCTTAGCTCTTGCGCTAGTATCCTTCTCATGCACAGGGCCAATTGTTGGTACTTTATTAGTTGAATCTGCAACAATAGGCGGAATTGCACCATTTGTTGGAATGTTTGGGTTCTCATTGGCCTTGGCTATTCCATTTACTTTATTTGCTGCTTTTCCAGGATGGATGAATGCACTTCCTAAATCTAGTGGTTGGTTAAATACTGTTAAAGTTTTTCTCGGGTTTTTGGAACTTGCGTTGGCTTTCAAATTTCTTTCAAATGCAGATTTAGTTGTGCAAGGTCATTTCTTGGAAAGAGAATTATTCCTAGCGATTTGGATTGGATTATTTGCTGTACTAACAATTTATCTTTTTGGTTTTATTCGACTCCCTCATGATAGCCCAACTGAAAAACTATCTGTATTTAGGACTTTATTAGCCAGTACATGTTTAGTGTTTGTCATCTACTTAATTCCAGGTCTGTGGGGAGCTCCTCTAAAATTAATCAGTGGCTTTCCTCCACCACTTTCTTATAGCGAATCTCCAAATGGAATTGGATCTTCAGAAAATACGAATTCTCATTCCGAAAATAATGACATGCATCTCGGACCTCAAAACATCATGGTTTTTCATGATTTAGAAAAAGCAGAAGCATATGCAAAAGAAGTAAACAAACCTCTTTTTGTCGACTTTACAGGTCATGCATGTGTCAACTGTCGAAAAATGGAGGAAAAGGTCTGGGGTGAGCCGGGTATCCTTGAAATACTGCGAGATAAAATGGTTATTGTTTCGTTATATGTTGATGAAAAAACAGCCCTGCCTGCTTCCGAACATAAGGAATTGGAATATGCACCGGGTAAAAAAATGAAAATTACTCAAATTGGTCACAAATGGAGTTATTTGCAAACTACTCGATACAAAAGTAATACACAGCCTTATTACCGTTTATTGGGACCGCAGAATGAAGATTTAGACATTGGGTCGGCAGACTACGAAAACCATGGCAATGCTACTGATTTTAAAGCCTGGCTTGAAAAAGGTTTAGAAGAATATAAAAAGGCAGATACTAAAAACTAAAGTTAACTAATAAACGCTATTTTTATATTCTCATTATTTAGCTAACTCATGAAACTTTGTATCGCCGAAAAACCTAGTGTTGCTAAAGATTTAGCAGAAATTTTAGGCGCAAAAACACGACACGATGGGTATTTTGAAGGCAACGATTATTGCGTAACCTGGACCTTTGGTCACCTTTGCTCATTAAAAGATCCTGAGGATTACAATCCTAATTGGAAATATTGGAAATTAGAAGATTTACCTATTATCCCGGCACAATTTGGAATAAAGATAAAAGGAGATAAAAGCGTTGAAAAACAATTTCAAACAATAAAAAATCTTGTTTCAAAAGCTACAGAAATAATAAATTGCGGGGATGCAGGACAGGAAGGCGAATTGATTCAAAGATGGGTGCTCTTGAAAGCGCAATGTAAAGTCCCCATCAAACGACTTTGGATTTCTTCCTTAACAGAAGAGGCAATTAAAGCAGGATTCAGCAAGCTTAAAGATTCAAAAGATTTTGATAATTTATTCGCTGCAGGAAACTCACGCGCTGTGGGAGATTGGATGCTCGGAATAAACGGCACCAGACTCTATACCAAAAAATATGGTAAAGATAAGTTAGTATTGTCTGTTGGGCGTGTTCAAACACCAACACTGGCAATGATTGTCAACCGTCAAAAAGAAATCAATGCGTTTTCTTCAGAAGAATATTGGGAACTAAAAACAACGTATCGTGAAACAGAATTTTTATGTCAAATTGATCGTATAAAATCTTTAGAAAAAGCTCAAAAAGGACTCGAATACCTTCTTAATAAACCCTTCGAAATTACCTCTTTTGAACAAAAAGAGGGAAAAGAAGGAAATCCGCGCTTGTATGATTTGACCTCACTTCAAGTTGATGGAAACAAACGATTTGGTTTTGGCGCAGAACAAACCTTAAACCTCATCCAAAGTTTATACGAGAAAAAATTAGTGACTTACCCACGTGTTGACACCACTTACCTTTCAGAAGATTTACATCCCAAAATTCCGGGTATTTTAGGAAATTTAAAAGACTACAAGCGATTTACAGATGTTTTACTTCAGAAAGCCATTCCAAAATCTAAAACTATTTTCGACGATAAAAAAATAACCGATCATCACGCGATTATACCAACTGGAATTTCGCCTTCAGGAATATCTTTTGACGAACAAAAAATCTATGATTTAATCTGTCGGCGGTTTATTTCTGTCTTTTATCCTGAGTGTAAAGTATCGAATACAACTGTATTAGGAAAGGTAGATGCTCTAGTATTCAAAGCCACAGGTAAACAAATTATTTCTTTGGGGTGGCGCGAAGTTTACGAAGATTTAAAAGAAGAAAAATCTGATGAATCGGATGGCAAAAAAGAACCAACCGAAGAAAAGATACTCCCGATTTTTGTCAAAGGAGAAAGCGGGCCACATACCCCGGAGATTCACAAAGGAAAAACAAGTCCACCAAAATATTATACTGAAGCAACCTTACTTCGAGCAATGGAAACCGCAGGAAAATTAGTGGAAAATGAAGATATGCGAGAATTAATGAAAGAAAACGGAATTGGCAGACCTTCAACGCGAGCCAATATCATTGAGACACTTTTCAGAAGAAAATACATCGAAAAGAAAAAAAAGAACCTAGTTGCCACGGAGACAGGAATTTCCTTAATTGATGTTATAAAAAGTGATCTATTAAAAAGCCCTGAGCTAACCGGACAATGGGAACATAAATTGCGCTTGATTGAAAAAGGTAAGTATGATCCACAAACCTTTAAAATAGAATTATTTAAAATGGTGCGGGAACTAAGTGACGAAGTGATTTTTAATTGAAAAGTTGAACTTTTTTAATTACATTTTTTCAGGTGCTTCAATACCCAACAAATTCAAACCGCTTTTTATAACCTTTGCAACGTTGTCGCTAAGTATTAATCGTCCGAGCTTTGCCTCTTGATTTACTTCAATTAATATCGGAATTGTCTGATAAAAATGGCCAAACTGTTTTACCAGTTCGTATAAATAATTTGCTAAAAGTGCCGGAGAATAATTCTCAGCTGCTTCAGTAATAATACTTGGATATAGCGCCAAGCATTTAACAAGTTCTTTTTCTTCAGCTTGAAGTTCAAAAGGTAAAATTTCCATCGATTTTCCTACTGCTCCTTTTTTTAATAAAGAACAAATACGTGCATGAGCATATTGTATAAATGGACCTGTATTTCCTGTTAAATCTACAGATTCCTCTGGGTTAAAAAGCATGCGTTTTTTTGGATCTACTTTTAGTAAATAATACTTCAATCCACCCATTCCTATTTGCTCGTACAAAAGATTTCTATCGCTTTCTGAAAGACCATCTAAATGTCCTCGTTCTTTGGTCAACTCGGTTGCTTTTTCAACAACTTCAGCCATTAAATCATCCGCATCAACAACTGTTCCTTCTCGAGATTTCATTTTTCCACTTGGTAAATCTACCATGCCATAAGACAAATGAAAACAATTTTTCGCCCAAGAATAACCCAATTTCTGGAGAATTAGAAATAGCACTTTAAAATGATAATCTTGCTCATTTCCAACGGTATAAACCATTCCACTTAAATGTTTATAGTCATTAAAACGATCAATTGCTGTTCCAATATCCTGCGTCATATAAACAGCTGTGCCATCAGAACGCAATACTAATTTCTCATCTAAGCCTTCTGAGGTTAAATCAATCCAAACAGACCCATCTTCTTTTTTAAAGAAAACACCCGATTTTAAACCTTCAATTACCTGATCTTTGCCTAATAAAAATGTTTCAGACTCATAATATAATTTGTCAAACGAAACGCCCATTTTTTTGTAGGTGACATCAAATCCGGCATAAACCCAATTATTCATGGTTGTCCAAAGTAAATACGTTTGTGGATCTCGCGCTTCCCATTTAATCAACATATCTTTGGCTTCGCGCAACAAACTTGTTTCATTCTTTGCTAAATCTTTTATTTTATCATGGATGGCAAGCTGTGCTTTTTCATCTTTTCCTATCAATGCAGCTTGAAATTTTTTGTAGTTCTCAGAAATAGTCTCTGAAAAACCTTCAAAATTTCCTTTTTCCCAAAGGGAAATAATTTCTTTTGCTTCTGCATTGAAGCGCTTATCAAATTCAACGTAGTATTTTCCGACTAATTTATCTCCTTTTAAATTTGTGTTAGATGGAGTTTCTCGCTCACCATTCTTATTCAAGGGCGAAAACTTTTCCCAAGCAAGCATGCTTTTACAGATATGAATGCCACGGTCGTTAATAACCTGTGTTTTAATTACTTCATGTCCATTTGCTTTTAATATCTCAGCAACTGAATGACCTAAAAAGATATTTCTTAAATGCCCAAGATGCAAGGGTTTATTAGTATTTGGAGATGAATATTCGACCATAACCATTGGTTTTGAATCTTTCTTTGAAAATCCAAAATGTTCATTGTGGTGTATTTCTTTTAATTGATTAAACCAATAATCATCCGAGAAAACAATGTTTAAAAAGCCATTGATGACAGCACATTTTTTAATCTCTGGAATTTTTTCGATAATAAAATTTGCTATTTTCTCACCTGCTTCAACTGGAGAACAACGCATTAGCTTTACAAAAGGAAAGACAAGTAAGGTCAAATCGCCTTCAACATCCTTTCGTGTTGCTTGAAATTGAATTAAATCCTGGCTAATCTCAGTAGCAAACAAGAGATTGGAATACTCAACTAATACCGCTTTAATTTTCTCTTCCATTACTTCTGCTCTAATACCTCAACAATGTGCTCAAGAATATCCAAAGCAACTTCAGCCATTTTGTTTTTATCATCTAAGCATGGATTTACCTCCACTAACTCAAGCGCAATTGTTTTTGGAAAAAGTAAAAGACATTTCAAAATACCTTTTATTTCCTCAGGACTAAACCCACCTTTTACTGGAGTTCCTGTTCCATATGATGTTAAATCAGGATCCATCGAATCGACATCAAAGGAAACATAAATGATATCACAGGAAACAAGACGAGCAGAAATATCAGTAATTACCTTTGAAATTCCCAAAGAACGAACATCTTCAACTGTGAAATTTTTTAAGTTTAAGGTTTGAATTAAATAATCCTCTTCTTTTTCTGTGTCTCTGACTCCCATATAAACTAAATCTTCTGGTCTAAGAGCGGATGATTTTAATTTATTCCAAGAATTCGCGGTAATACTATCAATATTGTTACGCTGAGATTCTAAATTATCAACACCCAAAGCCGTTGCTATTGGCATGCCGTGTAAATTTCCAGAAGGACTTGTATACGGAGAATGTAAATCTGAGTGAGCATCAAGCCAAACAACTCCAATTCTTTTTCCAGGATTTGCTGATTGAATGCCTTTTATTGTTCCACCTGCAGAGCAATGGTCTCCAGCAATGATTAATGGAAATTTTTTCTCCGTTAACGCATTGCTTATTTCTTTTGATGTGGCCTCAAAAACATCCAGCATTCCATCAATGTGTTTTGCAAATGGAAATGTATTTTCACGATCCAAAAACTCATTAAAATTTTTAACTGTTTGGATACTGCGATTTTTAAAAAGTAAACTAGCCTTAGATCTTGCAGCTACTAAAATAGCATTTGCACCAAGAGAAGCCCCTCTTGTTCCTGCTCCAAGTTCTGAATTATTAAAGATAAATTGTATGCTTGATTTCATAAACGCCTTTTTGAGGCTAGTACAAAGATAAAATTATTTTAATGTCAAATTGAAAGCACTTTTAAAATCTAAAATAAAAATTTCGAAAAAATATCCGTAATTTTGTACTTAAATTATTTAATTCAACATAGCATGCAACTGTGGAATACATTAAATAAGGAGGAGCTTGAAGCAAAATTAAAAGAGCTTGGACATAAATTTGTCACGATTTCTTTTTACAAATATGCTCATATAGCAAACCCTCGCTTATTCAGAGATCACTTATTTCTAATGTGGTCAAAGTTGGACATTGTGGGACGAACCTACATTGCAACTGAAGGAATCAACGCTCAAATTGCAATTCCAACAAATTACTTGAGTCAATTTAGAGAAGAACTTTATGAAATTACTTTTCTTAATGGAATTCGCTTAAATTTTGCAGTAGACGATGCAGAAGCAGAATTTACTTTTCTGAAATTAAAAATTAAGGTTAGAGATAAAATTCTTGCAGATGGACTAATTGATAAGACCTTTGATGTCACAAATAAAGGTAAACATCTAAATGCTAGAGAATTTAATGACTTGACAAACAACAATGAAACCATTTTAATCGATTTTAGAAATCATTACGAATCTGAAGTTGGCTACTTCAAGGGAGCAATTTTACCAGATGTAGATACTTTTCGTGAATCCCTTCCACACATTGAAAGCACTTATTTAAAAGGACAAGAAGATAAAAATATCGTGATGTATTGCACTGGAGGAATACGCTGCGAGAAAGCATCAGCATGGTTCAAACACCGCGGATTTAAAAATGTACACCAATTAGAAGGAGGAATAATTAAATATGCCAACGAAGTTAGAGAACTAGGAATTGAAAATAAATTTATCGGTAAAAATTTTGTATTCGACGAGCGAAGAGGAGAAAGAATTACAGATGATGTGATCGCGGTTTGTCACCAATGTGGAGAAGCAGCTGACACGCATACAAATTGCATGAATCACTCGTGCCACTTGCTTTTTATTCAGTGTACCTCTTGTATGACTAAAATGGAGAATTGCTGTTCTCTAGAATGCCTTGAAATAACTCATTTACCTGAAGAAACTCAAAAAGAACTGAGAAAAGGATTTGAAAATAGCAATCAAATATTTAAAAAAGGTCGCTCACAAAAACTCATATTTAAAGCCAATAAGGAAAAACCTTTATCTTTGATTCAACAATCAAATAAATAATAAATGTTATCAGCAATTAACTGGTCTGTAGATTCAGAAATAATAGAAGGATGGAAAACACCTAACTTATATGGTTTACTCTTTGTTGGTGGACTTGTAATTGGCTATTTTATTGTAAAGCAGATATTTAAGAAAGAAAATATTTCAAACGAAATATTAGATAAATTAGTTATGTACATGGTTTTAGCCACAATTATTGGAGCAAGACTTGGGCATGTTCTTTTTTATGGACCTTATTTCGGACCGGATGGTTATTTCTCAAATCCTCTCGATATTTTTAAAGTTTGGGAAGGCGGTCTCGCAAGTCATGGAGCAGCAATCGCACTTCTCATTTCTCTGTATCTTTTTTCAAGAAATGTAATTAAAAAATCATATTTATGGGTTTTAGATCGACTTTCTGCTGCAATTGCAATAGGTTGTACCTGTATTCGCCTAGGAAATCTTGTGAACCACGAAATGGTTGGCGATATTACAACAGTTCCATGGGGCTTTCGCTTTTTATACCACGATTATAGTTTATATAATGGCACTTGGGAATCAATTCCTGTAAGACATCCAGCACAATTATACGAAGCAATTTGCTACTTTATAGCTTTTCTAATTTTACTTTTGATGTATTGGAAAATGAATTCTTGGAAAAAACCAGGTTTTATGTTTGGTTCTTTTTTGATTTTTATTTTTGGCTCTCGGTTTTTTATCGAATACATAAAAGAAGGACAAACAGCACGTGATTTTGAATTGCTTATAAATACTGGGCAAATGCTTAGCATTCCATTTATTATTGCAGGAATTATACTAATTTACCGTTCTCAAAAAAATCAAGAAACGACTTTTTAAAATTGAATTCTTGAATAAAAAAAGGTGGCTTAGTGTAGTAATGACAATATGTGATTTTATTCAAATTGATTCTTATCTTTGTCCTCATAAAATATTAATTTTAAACTATGGCCATAAAAGCAGCAGCTGTAAGTAAAAAAGAAAGTCCAGAAAAAACAAAATTTTCGAAAGAAACATATGTTAAATGGTACAAAGACATGCTTCTCATAAGAAAGTTTGAGGAAAAAACTGGACAATTATACATTCAACAAAAATTTGGTGGATTTTGTCATTTATATATTGGTCAAGAAGCTATTGTTGCAGGAACTGCAAGTGCTTGTCGCCCTTCAGATAAACACATGACGGCATACCGTGATCATGGTCATCCAATTGCTTTAGGTACCGATCCAAGAATTTTAATGGCCGAACTTTATGGACGAAGTACAGGTTGTTCTAAAGGAAAAGGTGGTTCAATGCACTTTTTTGATAAAGAAAAAAACTTCATGGGTGGGCACGGAATTGTTGGAGCTCAAATAGCTATGGGAACTGGTGTTGCATTTGCTGAACAATACAATGGAACAGATAATGTTGCTATTGTATCAATGGGAGATGGCGCAGTTAGACAAGGTGCATTGCATGAAACCTTCAACATGGCTATGATGTGGAAATTACCCGTAGTTTATATTATTGAGAACAACAATTATGCAATGGGAACTTCTGTAGAAAGAACTACAAATGTTACAGATTTATCAAAAATTGGACTATCTTACGAAATGCCTTCAAAAATTGTGAATGGTATGCGTCCTGAAGATGTTCACAATGCAATTGAAGAGGCTTGTAATCGCGCAAGAAGAGGAGATGGACCAACATTATTAGATATTCGAACTTATCGCTATAAAGGTCATTCAATGTCCGACCCACAAAAATACCGTTCAAAAGATGAGGTAAATGAATGGATTGAACAAGATCCAATTGAGCATTGCTTGAATGTACTAAAAGATAACAAATGGTTGACAGAAAAGGAGATTAACGAAATCAATGATTGGGTGAAAAAAGAAGTTGATGAATCTGTAACATTTGCAGAAAACTCTCCCTATCCTGAAGCACACGAATTGTATGAAGATATTTATGTTCAAACAGATTATCCATACATCAAAGAATATTAATAAAAACTAAAAGCTAAAATAAAATGGCTGAAATCGTATACATGCCAAAGTTAAGTGATACCATGACAGAGGGTGTTGTTGCCGCTTGGACAAAAAATGTTGGTGATGCTGTAAAAACAGGTGAAATTCTCGCTGAAATTGAAACTGACAAAGCCACAATGGAATTTGAATCTTTCTATGATGGCGTTCTTCTCTATATCGGAGTTGAAACAGGTAAAACTGCACCCGTAAATGCTATTTTAGCAATTATTGGGGATAAAGGAGAAGATATTGCTTCACTTATTACGGCTACTCCTGGAGAACCTGTAATTTCTGAAAAGAAAGTGGAAGAGAAAAAAGAAGCTGCCCCTACTCCACTTGTAGTGCAACAAAAAGCTCCCGTTGCAGAGGTAAAAAGTATTCCTTTATCTTCAAATTCAGGACGAATTTTCGCATCTCCTTTGGCAAAAAAATTGGCGGAAGAAAAAGGTATTGACATTAACGCTGTTTCTGGAACAGGTGAAAATGGTAGAATTATTAAAAAAGATGTTGACCATTATACGCCATATACACCTGCAAATAGAACTTTTTCTCAAGCTCAAATTGGAGTTGAAGGATTTACTGATGAACCAGTTAGTCAAATGCGTAAGACAATTTCACGGCGTTTAGCAGAAAGTAAATTTAGTGCTCCTCATTTCTATCTAACACTAGATATTGATATGGATCAAGCAATCACTATTCGGAAAGGATTAAACAGTGTGGAAGGCGTAAAAGTTTCATTCAATGACATGGTTGTCAAAGCTGTTGGCATGTCCTTAAAACAACATCCAACAGTAAACAGTGCTTGGATGGGAGATTTCATACGTAAAAATCAGCATGTTCATGTTGGTGTTGCCGTTGCTGTTGAAGATGGACTTCTTGTTCCTGTTATTCGCTTTGCAGATTCAAAAGGAATTCTTGAAATTGCTTCAGAGGTACGAGAATATGCCCAAAAAGCGAAAGACAAAAAACTTCAACCATCCGACTGGGAGGGAAATACATTTACAATTTCAAATCTAGGAATGTTTGGCATTGAATCCTTTACAGCGATTATTAACGCTCCAGATAGTTGTATAATGGCAGTTGGAGGTATTAAGGAAGTTCCAGTTGTTAAAGATGGAAAGATTGTTCCTGGAAATGTGATGAAAGTAACATTATCCTGCGATCACCGTGTAGTAGATGGTGCATCAGGCGCTGCATTTCTTCAAACCTTTAAACAGTTCATGGAGAATCCAGTTTCAATGCTAATCTAAATAATTTTGTTAACTAGCTGAAAAACCAGCTGGCAACAAATATTGCCGTAATTACACAGATTAAATCCACTAGAAGCATCGTTCCTAAAGTATAGCGCGTATTCTTTATGTTTACAGAACCAAAATAAAGCGCAATTACATAAAAGGTTGTTTCTGCACTGCATTGAAATATACAACTTAATCTTCCTGTAAAAGAATCAACGCCAAAAGTTCGCATAGAATCTATCATAAATCCACGCGAGCCTCCAGAGCTAAAAGGTCGAAGCATTGCAACAGGCAAAGAATCTGTAATATCTTTTGCAACTCCCATGTATGAAAATAAATAGGAAATTCCATTACTCATAATTTCAAACAATCCTGAATTTCTAAACAAAGAAATAGCAACCAACATTCCCAATACGTATGGAAAAATAGTAACGCCAGTTTTTAATCCATTTTGAGCACCTGAAACAAAAGCATCAAAAATAGTGGTGTTTTTTTCAGTAAAACGTCTTTCCTGAGCAAATGAAAATATCAGTGTAAAACCA
>RFPM01000031.1 GCA_009926125.1 Flavobacteriales bacterium
AGGAGTTTTAGAAAATATGTCAACTGAAATTTCTGTTTCTGAACTGAGTGCAGGACTTTACTATTTTAAAATAGAAGGCACTAAACCTAGAAAATTTAGTAAAATAAATTAAAAAAGCACTTCAAAAGCAGTGTTTATAATTTTCTAATAAAGGCTGTAAGTAATTTTGACAGTGGTTCGAAAGCATCAAAACTAAGTTCTTCAAAAGTATCAAAGACATCATGGTAATGTTTGTTTGGCCCCATTGTATATATAAAGAAGGAGGGAACGCCTTTTTGTGTAAAATAATAATGATCTGAATTTGCTGCGGGTCCTCTTGGCTTTATTTGGTTTAATGCTTTCTTTTTATTGTTTAATTTACACAGAAGTTGATATTCTTTATCAAATAGTGTTGAATTTACAACTGTAACACCTTCTTCTCCACTTCCCATAATATCTAAATTTAGTAGAAAACGGATATCTTTTAGTGGTAAAATTGGGTTTTCAACCATAAATTCGGAGCCTATCAGTCCAGCTTCTTCAGCTGCGAATGCAATAAAAATCACATTGTACTTTTTTAGTGGTTTAAGAAGAAGTTTTTCCGCTAAAGAAAGAAGCATTCCATTTCCACTTGCGTTGTCATTTGCTCCAGGGAAGTAGGTATTTCTTCCCATTCTACCAAGATGGTCATAATGGGCACTTATAATAATTGTCTTATCCGTTTCTTTTCTTGCTTTAATTAATCCAAAGACGTTACGAGCTTGGAAATTTTTTAAAAATTTATTTTCAATATTTAGAAAAATTGCCCCTTTTGAAGTAGAAAAAGCAGCTTCTTTCAATTGAATATAAGGGTACAAAAATGCTGTTTGACTAACAGACCATGTAAATTTTTCATTTGTAATTTCGACAATTGGTCGGGAGTTTGCAAGTTGCATTAAAGCCGCCCGAATTTCTTTTATTTCAGTGTCTTTACAGCCAATAAGACTTACAATTAGTACAGAATCTTTATCATAATCAAAAACTTCATTGGAATTTAAAAAAAGTAATTTTTTTGCTAAAAAATCAGCGCCTTGAAGATGTTGAATTGGAAAAAATCTACCAGCAGGACAAGCGGGGGAGTTACACGTAGAACCAGAGGCAGGGTGAACTAAAAAATCTATTCCAGGTTGCAGAAGGTGGGTATCTAATTTTACAATGCAATTAGCTGGAAAGGTATTAACATCAAAAGTAAATTCTTGAAAATAAGTTCCGTTTATAGGCGCTAATCCGATCTCTTGAAATGTTTTTCCAATGAAATCTGCTGCGATATTACTTCCATTTTCAACATATCCTCTTCCGTGGAATTCTGAAGAACATAATGTTTTTGTAAATTCTTTTACCTGCCTACTTTGGCTGTAAAGTTGAAAGCTGAGAAGAAAACTAATTCCCCAGATTAGCTGCATAGCGACTACAAATTTTTAGCATAAAATCTTCAACAACTTCACCATCTAAATCCCAGTTGTTTTCTGCAGCATATTCTGCAATAACAGAACGCGCTGAATCTCTATTATCTAAAGCATCTAATCGTTTAATGGCGCTTGAAAATAAATCACTAGAACCGTCAAATAATTCATTAATAAACTGAAGGCGTTCATTTAAGGTAAATGATCCAATTAATGTCTCTAGTGTCATTACTTGGTAATTCTGCGCTATGGATTTTTCTATTTTCATTAATTTTGGAAATAAACTTGAAGCATCTTCATAATTCTATTAGTGTTATGTTGCCTTTTGAGATTTTTTTGAGTCCATTTTCAATGGCTGAAACAAGTTCTTTCATAGTTTAATTCTACTTTTTATCAACATTTAGTGTAAGTTGCTAACGACTATTTTGTAATATTACGCAATCTAACGACTTTTAGAAATCAAATTTAAAAAACAACTTTGAGATTGCTCACAAAAGACGTGAATTTTCTCTTAAAAAACGTTAAAAACTTAAAAGAATATGTTTTTAGAACAATTTCCAGCTAAAGAAAGGCAAAATGGATGGATTGAAGTAATTTGTGGCTCTATGTTTTCTGGAAAAACGGAGGAACTAATTAGACGCTTGCGTCGTGCAGAGTTTGCGAATCAAGAAATATGTCTTTTCAAGCCAGAAATTGACGTTCGATTTAGCAAGGATAAAGTTGTAAGTCATCAAGGGAATTCTCTTGAGGCAAGGATCATAAATAATTCAAGAGAAATTACTGCTTTGTGGAACAAAGAAAAAATCGTTGCAATTGATGAAGCGCAGTTTTTCGATGCTGAGTTACCAAAAGTTTGTAATGAATTAGCAAACAAAGGTGTTCGTGTAATTATTGCAGGTTTAGACATGGATTATCAAGGAATTCCATTTGGACCAATGCCGCACTTGCTTTCTGTTGCAGAATATGTAACAAAAGTGCATGCAATTTGTGTTTCATGTGGTAACTTAGCTCAGTTTTCACAGCGAACGGCAAACGAAGAAGGTCAAGTACTTGTTGGAGCACTTGAGAAGTATCGACCACTTTGTCGTTCGTGTTATTTTAAAGGATAAACTTGAAATTAAACCTTTCATATTCAGAATTTTGTTCCATTGTTGATGGGAGCATTCTCAGTGGCCCAAGTAATGGGATCGTCCAGCAAATTAGCTATGATTCGAGAAAATCTTATAGTAAAAAGGAAACTGTCTTTTTTGCTCTTCAAGGAAATTTTCGAGATGGGCACAATTTTATTTCATCGGCACATGAAAATGGGATCTCCTGTTTTATAATTTCAAAAAGTCAAGATCATTTTTATGACGATGCCACCTATATTTTAGTTGATGATACGCTCAGAGCACTACAAAAACTCGCTCAAAGTCACAGACAAAAGTTTTCTTATCCAATTATTGCTATTGCCGGAAGTATTGGAAAGACAACTATTAAAGAATGGGTCTATCATTTTTTTAGTTCAAAATTTAGGGTCAGTAGAAGTCCAAAGAGTTATAATTCACAAATTGGAGTTGCAATTTCTTTATTGAATCTTCATGAAGAGTGTGACTTTGCACTCATTGAAGCAGGGATTTCAAAACCGGGAGAAATGGATAATTTAGCTCAAATGATACAGCCAGATTATGGTATTTTGACTTCTCTTAAGCTGTCCCACAAAGATCACTTTGGTTCATTAGATGAAATGATTCAGGAGCAAATTAAGCTATTTAAGCATGTAAAACAAACCATTATATCGTCAACTATTCAACTTTCTTCTTCTGATCTATCGGCTATTAATGCTTCAAAAATAGTGGACAGCGATTTTTCAAAAGAAATGCTTCATTTTCCTTTTTCAGATAAAGGAAGTATTCAATCGGGGATTATCGCTATGGCTACAGCAAGATTTTTTTCTTGTTTGGATCTCGAAGCTATCAAAAGTCTTCCTCGTCTTGCTTTGCGTTTGGAAACTTTCGAAGGAATTGATAACTCACTTATTATTAATGACACGTATAACTTAGATTTAGAGGCCTTAGTTTATTCATTAGAACATCAATTAGCGCTGGCTGAAAAAAAGAAAAGAATTGTAATTGTTGGCCTAGATAAAGAGCACCTTCATTTGGAAGAACTTATTATCAAGCAGATTGATTCATTTACACCAGATGAAATTCACATTGTGCATCCTGAAGAACCTCCAGTAATTTCTGTAAAAGATGCTGTTGTATTAATTAAAGGCACCCGCGCTTCTGAAATGGAAAAATTTGCAAATAAATTGAAGTTAAAGCACCATAAAACCATTTTGGAAATTAACCTGAGCGCTTTAAGACACAACATATCGATTTTTAAAAGTTTCCTTCTTCCAAAAACAAAATTATTGGCAATGGTTAAGGCGCAATCCTATGGAGCAGGACTAGAAAAAATAGCACTATTTTTAGAGAAATTAGGCCTTGATAAATTAGGAGTAGCTTATTCTGACGAAGGGCTTGAATTACGAAAAGCGGGTGTAAAAATCCCAATTTTAGTAATGAATCCTGAAGAAGATGGTTTTGAAACGTGCATTCGCTATCAGCTAGAACCTGCAATTTATTCCTTCGAACAATTAAATGATTTAACGCATGAGCTAATTGCTTCAAATATCCAAGATTTTCCAATTCATTTAAAATTCGATACTGGGATGAATCGTTTGGGCTTTGAAACTTCAGATGTCCCAAAATTAGTAGAATATATTCAAGCACAACCCGAAGTAAAAATTGAAAGTGTTTATTCACATCTTGCAGATGCTGATAACCAAAAAGATCCTCACTTTACACAATTTCAAATAAGTCAATTTAATTTAGTTTGTGAAGAACTCACGCAATATTTTCCAAAGTTTTGTAGGCACCTTCTTAATTCAGAGGGAATTATAAATTATTCAAGCGCACAATTAGATATGGTTCGGGTAGGAATTGGAATGTATGGCATTTCTAAATCCCCTGAAATCGCAAAAAAAATAGTTCCAGTTCTAAAGTGGAAAAGTGTAGTTTCACAAATAAAAACTATTGAAAAGGGAGAAAGTGTAGGGTATTCTCGCACCTTTATTTCTGACAAATCCTATACTATTGCAATTATTCCACTGGGATATGCAGACGGATTTAAAAGAAGTCTAAGTAATGGAAATGGGGGTGTTTATATTCTAGGAAATTATTGTCCAACAATTGGGAGAGTTTGCATGGATATGATTATGGTAGACGTAACAGGCATTTCTGCTAAAGTAGGAGAAGAGGTTGAAATTATTGGTGAAAATCAAACGCTAGAAAAGCTTGCGACAAAGTTAGAGACAATTCCGTATGAAATAATGACATCTATTTCTAACCGCGTTCACCGGGTTTACATCGAAGAATAATTTTTAGACTAAATTTTTAATTTTTTTATGAGCACAACACAAGAAGAATTATTTAAGCTAATTAAACTAAAATTAATTGGAAAAGAGTCCTTAGCTAATGCCTTGTCTGATATTTTGCATATTAGTCCAGATGCCGTTTACCGTCGTTACCGTGGAGAAACGAGTTTAACAATAGACGAGATTAAACGCCTGTGCATTCATTTCGATATTTCTTTTGATTTCCTTATTCAAGCAAATAGTGGGCAAGCAATTTTTAATTATCAACCACTCAATTCATTTGATTTCCGATTGGAATCCTATTTGGAAGGTATTTTAAATTCTTTGCGAAATTTAAAAAGTTTATCAGAACCACATTTTATACTTTCTATAAGTAATAATCATATTTTTCAATTGGTAAACTTTCCTCAATTAATGCGTTTTCGTTTGTTTTTTTGGGCAAAAACACATCTTCTTGTTCCTGAATACCAGAAAATCAAATATTTCCATCAGAAAACAAGTGAAACGGCATTTGCTATTGGAGAAGAAATACTGCAGTTGTATACATCAATTCCTTCTACAGAAATTTTTGACCCAGAATTAATGCGGGGTTTTATGCGGCAAATTTTATATTATTATAAGTCTCATTTATTTGAAGAACCTAGTTATGCGCTTTTTTTATGCGACAGAATGTTACTGTTTTCCAAGCACCTTCAAATTCAAGCGGAAATCGGTAAAAAATTCATTTATGGACAAGAATTACCAAGCGAAGGAAATAAATTTGAAATGTATTTGAATGAAACTATAAATACTGACTCAACCATTTATTACTCGGGTAAAGAAACTAGCGGGATTTTTCTGACTCACAATATCATGAATTATTTGCAAACAACTGATAAAAAATATGTTTTAGATTCAAAGCAGATACTTGATAAGCAATTAGCAAATTCTAGTTTAATAAGTGAAGTCAATGAGAAGGAGCGAAATAATTATTTTTTTGAATTTGAAAAAATGATTCTATCCTTTCGAAAAAAAATAGAAGCAGACCTAGAGTTTTAAGATAAACTCTTGTAAATTTGTAAAAAAAATCCAATGAACAATCGAGTAGAAAAAGCATTAAACGAGCAAATTCACAAAGAAGCATCTTCTTCTCAGTATTATTTAGCTATGGCATCTTGGTCAGAAAATAATGGTCTAAATGGAACTGCTAAATTTATGTACACGCATTCTGATGAAGAGCGTTTTCACATGTTGAAATTGGTGAAATTCGTAAACGAGCGAGGAGGAAAAGCAGTCATTCCCTCCGTTGAAAAACCACCATTAGAATTTTCTACGTTAAAAAATGTATTTGAATCTCTTCTTAAACATGAGATTGGTGTAACGGAAAGCATCAATAATCTTGTGGATGTTTGTTTACAAGAGAAAGATTATACTACTCATAATTTTGTGCAATGGTATGTTGCAGAACAATTGGAAGAAGAGGCCTTGGCAAGATCCATGTTGGATAAGTTGAAATTAATTGGAGCTGACAGCGGTGGAATGTATATGTTTGATCGTGACCTTGAAAATGCTGTAAATCCTGAGCCTAATAAAACTGCTTAAGATAAAACCAAGACTTATTTACGAATGCGCTTTTTTCTTAGATTTTAGCTTGTAATTGTAAGAAATCGATAAAATGTGTTTTTGAAGAGGATCAGGTAGATTTATTTGTTGATCTAAAATGTAAGCAAATGTTAACTCATGGGACCCTTTGAGCTCTAAATCAAATCCTAAAATGTAACGTGCTTTTGTAAATCGATTTCCCAATGCAGAATTTTCTGGGTTATAGAAATATTCGACACTCATAGTCGGACTAATAATACTGTTATTGATATCATACGATATGCTTGGTCGAAATCTGTATGCTAAATCAAATTCTGGATCGTTTTGCTGCGATACTAATTTAGAAAAAGAATATTGATAGCGTAAACGCAAGCCAAAATCAAAACGTTTTAGTTCCTTAGAAAAATGAATATTTGTATTTAATCGGTTGCTAAATTGATAAGCCCCATTTTCTTGTCTATTACTAACCAAACGATAATCAATAGATGGTTTAATCCAATCTAATAATTTATATTTTACTGAAAACTGCGAGAAATTTGTTTGAATGCCCAAATCGCCAATTCTATTCGTCATCCCCAAAGAAACATCAAGTTTTTTAGAAAATTTCTTGCTAATACTCAAATCTATCCAAGCTAGAGATAATCTTCTTTGAGAACTAATAGTATGGCTTATAAAGACTATAAAAAATAAGAAAAACCAAGATTTATTCATTATATTTTTCTAATATCAATTGTGTCTAGATCAACAGTCTGCTTTTTTTTAGTTATTTCAATTGTACGCAATATTTCTTTTTTCCCACTCAGACATGTAGCACAATCCTCATAAACAAAAACAATGTATTTCCCTTTTTGTAAATAAGGAAATTTAAAGGAGCCATCGTAGCTTGTTTTAATATTATCATCATAAAATGTGTGGTCGTTCCCATAGATAATAAATACATCTTGATCTGCTGCTGCATAACGAGAAATAGTGTCTCCTAATATGTTTAGTTTATACTCATAAACAAACCCCTTTATTGAACCTGAACCGCCTTGGCCTTCTTCTTTTGTGCAAGAAGTTATTACTAAGCCAATAATTACAAGTAAAAATATATTTTTCATTTTTTCATTTTTTCATTTTTTTTTGTCACAAACATACAACTTTTACCTCCTTTTAAGTGTCTTGTACTATAATTGTGATAATAATTTCATAATATTGCTAATATAAATTTAATTTAATTAGATGAAATACTTTCTATTTCTTGCGCTTTTTAGTTCTCTTTTTAATCTAAGTGCTCAGGTTAAAATAAATGAATATTCTTGCTCAAATATTGCAGGTCCAACGGATGCTTATGGTGAAAGAGAAGATTGGATTGAATTGTATAATACAACAGCTACAACTATCGATTTAACCGGATGGTATCTTTCAGATAAGGCTAGTAATCTCACAAAATGGCTGATTCCAAGTGGATCAATTAATGCCAATGGATTTAAAATGGCTTATTGTTCAAAAAGAAATACTGTTAATGGGACACAATATCATCCAAACTTTAGTCTTTCTCAGACAGAGGGAGATTGGATTATTCTATCAAATACTCTTGGAAATGTTGTAGATTCATTTAAGATTGTCCATATGACTAAATCAGATCATTCTGTTGGAAGGTCTTCTAATGGCGCGATCGATTTCAAATTATTTACAACTCCAACACCAAATGCAAATAATTCTGGAGGTGTTAATTTTTATACTCCGAATCCAGTTTTTAATTTACTTCCTGGATTTTATGCAAGCCCTCAAAGCATCACAATAACGTGTTCAGATCCAACTGCAACAATTCGCTATACACTCGATGGAACTGACCCACTAATCACTTCTACGCTATATTCTGCTCCAGTGGTAATTCCAACTACAAAGGTTCTAAGAGCGGCTGCATTTAGCACCAATTTACAATCTTTCACTACCACAAGCACCTATTTTATTAATGTTTCGCATACAATCCCTGTAGTTTCTATCTGTAGTCAAGGGGTTTTCTCACTCATTGCAAATGGAAGTCAAAATCCAGCAACTCGCATTGGGGCATTTGAATTATTTGAAGATAATGGCGTATTCATCGATAAAGGAGAAGGGGAATTTAATAAACATGGAAATGATTCATGGGCTTATGATCAAAGAGGGTTTGATTTTATAATGCGTGATGAATTTGGCTATAATAGTGATATTGAACATCAAATTTTCCCTGAGAAAACAAGAGATAATTTTCAGCGCTTAATTTTGAAGCCTGCAGCAAATGATAATTATCCACAAGCAACATCTGGATCAGCTCATATCAGAGATGCATTTGTCCATACATTGTCAATTCGTGCTGATCTTAAGCTAGATGAGCGAACTTGGCGACCCGCAATACTTTATATTAATGGACAATACTGGGGCGTATATGAAATAAGAGAGAAAATAGATGACCATGATTATACAGATTATTACTATGATCAAGGTAAATACAATCTTGAATACTTAAAAACATGGGGCGGTACTTGGCAAGAGTATGGCGCTCCGAATGCGCTAACTAACTGGAATAGTCTTAGAAACTATATCGCAACAAATAATATGGGAGTTCCTGCTAACTTTGCATATGTTGATAATCTTTTGAACTGGGAGTCATTGTGTGATTATTTCATGTTTAACTCCTATACTGTTACTATGGACTGGTTAAATTGGAATACAGCATGGTGGCATGGAACTGATCCTTTAGGTGACAAGAAAAAATGGCGCTATACTTTATGGGATATGGATGCTACTTTTGGGCATTATATAAATTATACAGGAGTTCCTGATATTACGGCAAATGCAGATCCATGCAATGTGGAGAATTTACCAAATCCCGGCGGACAAGGTCACACTGATATTTTAGAAAAATTAATCGCAGAAAATCCAATTGTAGAACAATACTATATCACTCGTTATGCAGATTTATTAAACACAAAATTGTCTTGTGCTTATGTTATTCCACTTTTGGATAGTATGATCAATGAAATTGCTCCTGAAATGCCGGGTCAAATAACCCGATGGGGTGGCAATATAACAACGTGGCAAAATAATGTTCAAGGATTAAGGGATTATATTAATCAAAGATGCACTGCGCTTACAGCAGGATTAATCGATTGCTATACCTTAACCGGCCCATTCAACGTAACTTTTAATGTTTCTCCAGCTGCTGCAGGTTTAATCAAAGTAAATTCAGTTTGGGCGCCTTCTTATCCATGGACAACCAATTATTTTGGAGGAATTCAAACAAACTTAATAGCGCAAGCTAATCCAGGTTTCCTCTTTGATCATTGGGAATATACTACTGGCCCAATGAGCTTGCCTATAACATCTGATACTAATAGCTTAAATATAAATGGAATTGAAAATATTACTGCATTTTTTATTGTGGATAATCCTGATTTAGACGCAGATGGTTGCACAAATGCCGATGAAATTATAGCCGGAACAAATCCAAACAATCCTGATTCAGATTTAGATGGGGAAAACGATTGCGCTGAAATTGGGCCAGATCCTACCAATCCATTAGATACTGATGGAGATGGTATAATTGATGCTTTAGAATCTTCAACTACTGATTCGGATGGAGATGGTGTAAACAACGAGGCTGATCCTGCAAATACAGATCCATGTATCCCAAATATTACAGCGCCAAATTGCGACTCAGATGGAGATGGGCTAACGTATAGTCAAGAGACTGCAAATGGCACAAATCCTACAAATCCTGATACTGATGGTGACGGACTTAGTGATGGAAATGAGGTAGCTAATAATACTGATCCTCTAGATCCATGTGATCCAGATGATTCGAGTATTGATTGCCAAATCGATACGGATGGAGATGGCTTGACAGATTCTCAGGAAGCTATTTTGTGTTCAGATTACCAGGTTTTTGATACAGATGGTGATGGTCTATCAGATGGTGTTGAGATTTCTCAGGGCTCAGATCCATGTGATGCCTGTAACCCTGACGATAGCTCTATAGATTGCTCCTTAGGTATTCATATTCCAACTGCTTTTTCTCCAAATGGCGTTGGGAACAATCTAAATAATGTGTATCAAATAATTGTTGGAAAAGACATCCTTTCTATTGACTTTAAGATTTCGGATCGTTGGGGAGCAACAATTTTTGAGTCAGATGACAAAAAGTTTCAGTGGAACGGAAAGTATAAGGGCCTTGATTGTAATATGGGGGTTTACCCTTATTTTGTTGCCGTGATTTATGTAGATGGCACTAAAAAAACCTTAAGTGGTAATATTACCTTAATTCGTTAACAATGCTGAAGTCCTATTTTTTAATTCTTTATTTCTTTATTTCTGTGCAATTTATAGTTGCCCAAGATTTTCATTTATCTCAAATAGATAAAACAATTGCCATGATAAATCCTGCATTAACTGCAAATTATGACGGATGGGAAAAGCTTAGCTTCCAACATCGAAGTCAATGGCTTGGATCTGGAACACAATTTACTACTTCATACGGAATGGCAGAATTTTCAATTGGAAGAAACAAGCTTATGACAAAACCATTTGTAGGTTTGGGCATCTATTTTACTGATGATGTAGGAGGTGATTCTAAAATGAGTTTAAAGTCTAGCGGTTTAACGCTAAGTGGTAATTTACCCTTAACAAAAAACAATTGGTTTTCTGCGGGTATTCAAGCAAGTTATACTAATCGCTCTGCAGATTTTTCAAACTTACTTTTTTATTCTCAATGGAATGGCACACAATTAGATCCTTCTGTTAATTCTGGAGAGCTAAATAACTCTGCTGCCTACTCTTATCTAGATGCTGGAGCAGGGTTTTCCTATAATTACAAAAGTCGACCAAATATTCCAGTTGCTGGTGAAATATTAGATTTCCAAATAGGCGTTTCTTTCATGCATTTGAATCGGCCAAATATTCGCTTTACTTCTTTTACAGATGATAATCTTTATATTAAATCTTGCTTTCATAGTAATTTAAAATATGCGCTTACTGATCGGGCACTGCTTGAATTTAGTGCTGCACAATTTTTTCAAGGGCCCCACCGTGAAACAAATGTTGGGATCTTTTACAAAACTGTCTTGAGAGAATCTTCTCGTTATACAAACTTAAAGAATGTAAAATATCTTACTATAGGTTCATATGCTAGATTAACTGGTGTTTTAACGCCTTACTGTGCGATAGATATTGCTTCTTTTAAATTAGGTTTTTCTTATGATGTAGAACTCGGGAAAATTTCTCGAGCATACAAGCAATCTGCTGAGGTTTCTCTAAGTTATCTTTTTTCCAAAAAATCTGTATTCAAAAAGGGCAACACTTAATTAGTTTTTAATTTACTTTGCGCTTTGTTTTAAAACTTCTTCCAAAACCATAGGAAAATAGTGAAGTTCTAACTCATGGATCTTAGTTTCTAAAGTTTCTAGTGTCTCGTCTTCTTCAAGATCTAAATTATATTGTGCTATTATCTCGCCTTTGTCAAATTCTTCAGTAACATAGTGAATGGTAATTCCAGATTTACTTTCTTTTGCTGCTAGTACAGCTCGGTGAACGTTTATTCCATACATTCCTTTTCCTCCAAATTTTGGTAATAAAGAAGGGTGAATATTTATAATTCTATTCGGAAATAAAGCAATAAATGAGGGTGGAATTTGCTTTAAATACCCCGCTAAAACAACCCAAGAGATTGATTTTGAAGTGCAAAGCTGAACTTGATCTTTTTCTAATTCAATGCCGTTTTTTACAGAAAAATGAAATTCAATATTATTAATTGCACAACTTCTTTCAAGCTCAGGATTTTCTTTTGTGGCAAAAATCAAGCAGATTTTAAACTGTTCGGAATTTTTAAAATAGGTAATTAAATTAAGTGCATTGCTGCCTTTTCCAGAAATAAATATAGCAATATTTGTAGTATTCATGTGCTTACAAAAGTAGGAATAAGACCAATATTAAAAAGTAATAAGGCATAAATAGTTAATAAAAATTGGGTATTTATTTTGATAATTGGATGATTGTTTTTTTCTTTGCACATTAAAAACCTAAAATAAATAAAACATGTCTGAAATCAAAGCTCAAGTTATCGCTATAATCGTAGATAAATTAAATGTAGAAGAAAGTGCAGTGTCAAACGAAGCAAGCTTCACAAATGATTTAGGTGCCGATTCATTGGACACAGTAGAATTGATAATGGAATTTGAAAAGCAATTCAATATTTCAATTCCAGATGACAAAGCTGAAGGCATCCAAACTGTTGGAGACGCTATCGCATATATTGAGAACAACGCAAAATAAATCTTGGATTCATATTCCAAAACGATGCAGTTAAAACGAGTTGTTGTTACAGGAATGGGCGCGCTGACGCCAATAGGAAATAATTTAGAGTCTTATTGGAAAGGTCTTGTTGAGGGTAAAAGTGGCGCAGCAAAAATTACGCATTTTGATGCTAGTTTATTTAAAACTCAATTTGCTTGTGAGGTCAAAGGGTTTAATGTGGAAGAGCACATGGATCGAAAAGAAGCACGAAAACTAGATCCTTTTTGCCATTATGCAATTGCAGCCAGTACAGAAGCCCTAGAAGATTCAGGATTATTATCCTCTGAACCAAATCTTGACCGCATTGGAGTTATTTGGGGTTCTGGAGTTGGCGGCTTAACAACTTTTCAAGAAGAATCAAAAGAATATTTTGCTGGAGATGGCGTTCCGCGATTCAATCCTTTTTTTATTCCTAAGATGATTGTTGATATTGCGGCAGGACACATTTCTATAAAATTTGGACTTCGTGGACCAAACTATGCAACCGTTTCTGCTTGTGCTTCCTCTACCAATGCGATTATTGACGCCTTCAATTTAATTCGCTTAAGGAAAGCTGACGCAATCGTTTGTGGTGGTTCTGAAGCTGCAGTAAATGAAATGGGAATGGGTGGATTTAATGCCCTTAAAGCATTATCTACAAGAAATGACTCGCCAGAAACTGCTTCTCGACCTTTTGATGTTGACCGCGATGGATTTGTACTTGGTGAAGGTGCTGGTGCATTAATTCTAGAAGATTACGACCACGCCATGAAGCGTGGAGCAAAAATATATGCCGAAGTAGTGGGTGGAGGTATGTCTGGAGATGCATATCACATGACTGCTCCGCATCCTGAAGGTCTTGGTGCGAAAAATACAATGCTTGCAGCTTTAGAAGATGCCGAAATGGATCCCTCTGAAGTTGATTATGTAAATGTTCACGGAACCTCAACTCCACTTGGTGATGTTGCAGAAATAAAAGCGATTGAAGCCGTTTTTGGAGAACATTCATATAATATGAATATTAGTTCTACAAAATCTATGACAGGACATCTACTTGGTGCTGCCGGAGCGATTGAAGCAATTGCTTGTATTTTAGCTGTAAAAAACGATATAGTTCCTCCAACTATTAACCATTTTACTGCGGATCCTGAATTAGACCCAAAATTGAATTTTACATTTAACAAAGCGCAAAAACGAGTTGTTAATGTTGCACTTTCAAACACCTTTGGATTTGGCGGACACAATACAAGTGTAATTGTTAAAAAATTTAACGGATAAGGTATTCTGAAAATTCAACTATTTTCTCCGAAAAGATCGGAAAATGAATTGATAATAATCCGTTTTATCTTACAACGTTTTGGCTACAAAGCAAATAACATCTCTTTTTTTAATACTGCACTTACACACAAATCATTTCTTAGTGATCCTAATTCTGAATTTTCAAATGAACGCTTAGAGTTTTTGGGGGATACTGTTTTAGATGCGGTAGTCGCAGAATTCTTGTATCACAAATTTCCAAAAGATGATGAGGGTTACCTTACAAAGCTAAAATCAAAAATCGTAAATCGCCAAACACTAAGTACTATCGGAGAAAAGATGGGCATTAGAGAGGTTTTAAAATACAACGACGAACGCTCAATTAATCTAAAAAGTATAGAGGGTAATGCCTTTGAAGCACTTGTTGGAGCAATTTATTTAGATGCTGGTTTTGAAAGGACAAAAAAAACACTTAACACGCATGTTTTTCCAAAATATATAGATGTTCAACGTTTATTAGAGGAAGAGCTCGACTTTAAATCACTGTTATTTATTTGGTGTCAAAAGAAAAAATTACGGCTTGAATTTACCGTCGTTTCAGAAAAAAAAGAAGCTGGAGAATCTCTTTACACAGTGAATGCTTTAATTAGCACTAAAAAATATGGGGTTGGAAAAGGGCTAAACAAAAAAACAGCGGAACAAGAAGCGGCTAAAAAAACATTAGAAGAACTTGGGGAAATATAAAATTTGTTTTTCATAAAGATTATTAGTTATTTTGTAAAATTAAAACAAGTTTTTTATGACACTTTCAGACATTGTTTACGCTATCGGTGATTTCTCTCAAGCTATATTTGTTGTTTTTGAAATTATTGGAAATAGCTTTAATACGTTACTTGTACTTCTTGGTTTTGCCGGTTTTGCTTATTGGATGAATTTTCAGCGAAAAGTAAGCGCTAAAGCTACTGTGCCTACTGAAGCAAAAGACATTGTAGGTTGGTATAAAGAAAATGCCGAAACAAAGATTCTTAAATAAGCTAAAGCGCTTTTAAAAATAACTGCTTCATTCTTTGTTTATTTTTTAAATTATACATAATTTTAACAAAAACTTAAATCTATTTTAAACATGAAGAAAATTTTACTATCCCTGTCTGTTTCATTATTAGTTGGAGCATCTTTTTCACAACAAAGATTAGTGTTAACTGAGAGTTTCTCACAAGCTTCTTGTGGTCCTTGTGCATCTCAAAACCCTGCTTTAGAAGCACTAATGGTTGCAAACCCAACGAAAGTTGTGGCTGTTAAATATCAAGTTAGTTGGCCTGGAGTCGATCCAATGAATGCCCAAAACCCAACAGATGTTTCTGCGCGCCAAGGCACTTACTACAATATTACTGGTGTTCCCGATAGAGTTATAGATGGAACAAATATGGATGCTACTCAGGCTGCAATAGATGCACGGTATGCTGTTCCTTCTCCGGTTAATATGACGGTAAGTCATGTGATGAACTCTGTAAGTAATACTGTAGATGTAATAGTAACCGTAACTGCACCTGCTGTATGGAATCCTAGCAACACAGTAATGCAACTAGCAATGATTGAAAGAAATATTACATTTACCAGTGCCCCGGGTTCTAATGGAGAAACGGCATTCCACAATGTAATGCGAAAAATGCTTCCTAGCCCAACTGGAACTGCTGTTACAGCATCAAATTTTGCGTCTGCAAATGGTACTCAAACATTTACATTTACAGGTGTTGCAATACCTTCTTACATTTATAACTTAAATGAAATTGGGTTTGTCGCGTGGGTACAAAATAATAC
>RFPM01000032.1 GCA_009926125.1 Flavobacteriales bacterium
GTTTTGGAAGATCGCTTACGAAAAAGGAATACTGAGTCAGAAGATAAAATTCAAATTAGAATTAAAAAGGCAAAAGAAGAAGTATTAAGGGCTGGAGAATTTGACACCATCATTGAAAATGATATTTTAGAACAAGCGATAGCTTCTGCGCGTGAGCAGGTATTAAAATTTCTGTCACTATGAAAATAGGACTGTATTTCGGTACTTTTAACCCCATTCATGTCGGTCATTTAGTGATTGCAAATTACATGGCTGATTTTACTGATTTGGATCAGGTTTGGTTGGTAGTTACCCCTCAAAATCCCCTAAAAGACAAAGCAACGCTCCTTCCGGATTTCCACCGCCTTGGAATTGTTCGTGCAGCAATAGAAGACAATCGACAATTAAAAGCCAGTGACATAGAATTTCATTTGCCTAAACCGAGTTTTACCATTACAACCATCACACATTTAATCGAGAAATATCCTGTAAATGAGTTTTCAATTATAATGGGAGAAGATAATCTCAGAACTTTTCATAAATGGTACAATCACGAAATCACACGAAAATGTCATTTTCTGTGAAGACGCCCCTGTCATGAAAGTTTCCTCTAGCTTTATTCGTCAAGCAATAAAAGATAAAAAAGATGTACGTTATTTGTTAACTGAACCCGTTTATAAATACATTGACGAAATGAATTTTTATAAATAAAAAAAGGGAGTGTACTCCCTTTTAAAATTTTAGCTAAGATTTATACTTATTGCTTTATAAATTTAACTGTTTTGTTGCCACTTGCATGGCTCACATTTACAAAATAGATTCCCGCTTTTACAACTGATAAATCAAATGTTGTATTTAATACATCTTTAATTTCTCTTTCAGCAACAACTTTTCCTTCAATATTTAAAATTGAAATTTGGTTTGCTTTCATAGATGCAGTAATCCCTTCAATTTTAATTTCATTGTTTGCAGGATTTGGTGAAACCGATATCGGTGCAATTATTTGCTCAATTGTGCCAGCAGTACCAAGTAGAATTGAATAACCCTCAAAAGATGCTGGGACGTCAATTCCTCCTAAAATATCTATTGTTGCCTCAATTTCAATTGAAACTGGATAAGAACCAGCTGGTTCATTTGATGTGCCATAAATATTAGCGCAGCCATTTGCACCCCCTGGATACTCACAGGATGAAATGTTACACGCATATAAGAATCCAGCAGGTAAACCTACCACGCTTATTATTTTAAAAGATTGAATATCACTACCTAAAGCAAAAGAAGCTGCAGGTACTACAGCGACAATATCATCTGTAACGGTTGAAGGAACCTTAAAGTTAATATCAGTTGTATAAGGAGCATTTATTACTGCAGCAGGAAAATTTGTAGTTGGACTTGGCCAAATCCCATAAGAAGAATCAGCAAAATTTGTACCTGGAGTACATGATTGAGCTCCTACATAAATTGAAGTAAATGCAGCAAAAGTTAAAGAGAGTAATAGTAGTTTCATGTTTTTTAGATTTAGAATTAATATTCAAATTTAGTTTTTTTATTATTATTACGCTTAAGATAAATAATTTAGTTTTAAACTAATTTAAGTTAGTTTACCAGTTGATAAGAATATATCTTTAGTTTAATCTTGAATAATCTCTACCTTTGTCAGCATGATTCTATATAATGTAACGGTAAGCGTAGACCCATCAAAAGCAGAAGAATGGTTGAGTTGGATGCGAACAAAGCACATCCCTGATGTTATGGCTACATCATGTTTTATAGAGGGTAAAATCTCTAAAATACAAGCGGAAGAAGAGGGTGGAATTACTTATTCTGTCATGTATATTTGCTCCTCAGAAGAATTAATGGAAACATATAGCAAGCAGCACGCTCCATTATTACAAAAAGAACACTCAGAAAAATTCCAAGGATATTTTGCAGCTTTTAGAACTTTATTAACGGTAATTGAAGAATTTAAATAATATGTTTGTAAGACCAAAAAAGCATCTTGGGCAACATTTTTTAAAGGATAAAGGAACCTGCGAAAAAATAGCACAGCAGTTAACAAACCATCAAAATTGTAAAAATGTAGTTGAGGTTGGCCCCGGAATGGGAGCTTTAACAGAATTCTTAATAAACGATAAATCGTTAAATTTATGGTTATTGGAAGTAGATTCTGAATCAATTGATTTTTTGCGCAATAAATATCCAGAGTACCGTGATCGAATTATTTGGGGGGATTTTTTAAAAATGAACCTTCAAGAAGTTATGGGTACAGAACCTTTTTGCGTGGTTGGAAATTTTCCCTATAATATTTCTTCACAGATATTGTTCCGCTGCTTAGAATACCGCAATCAAATTCCTGAGATAATGGGAATGTTTCAAAAAGAGGTTGCTATTCGAATTGCAGAAAAACCAGGAACAAAAGAATATGGAATTATCAGTGTGTTTTTACAAGCCTTTTACTATATCCATTATTGTTTTACGGTAGACGAACATGTTTTTATTCCACCGCCAAAAGTAAAATCAGGTGTAATTCGCTGTACTAGAAATGAGAGAAAGGAATTAGATTGTAATGAAAAACTCTTTTTTCAAGTAGTGAAGATGGCTTTCAATCAACGTAGAAAAACCCTTCGGAATTCCATTAAACAACTTTTAAAAGGAAACGAGCTGCCTGAGAAATTTACCAATGAACGCCCAGAACAATTATCTGTAGATGACTTTGTTGAATTAACCTTATTTATTGAAAGTTTCTCCTAGCTTAGGGCGAAAAAAGATCTCCACTTTGCTTTCTTTGAAGTTCTACTCCTTTTTGAAACATTTTCCTTATTTTCTCTTGCCCATTTGTATCAAATGCAATGAACCATCCATCTTTTAAGCCCTTTTTATAATTTATTTCGTAAATGGGTTCTCCTCTTCTTCCAAATTGTTGAAAAATTCCATGCAACTCACCATTTTTATAGTTTGAAATAATTGTCGGGATGACTCCACCTGGATAATAATCAAACCAAGTTCCATTTTTTAGCCCATTTTTATATGTGCCTTTTGCTTTCTGTTGAAAATCTAGTTGTGAAAAAGCTTGGTATTTTCCGTGTAATTCACTTATTGTTTCCTTCATTCCAAAAACAGCAATAGCATTCATTTTATTTTTTCGCGTAATAATTTTATAGTTTGTAACTTCTTTTAATCGACCATTGTTGTAATAATCCGACCAAGTTCCTTTTTTTAGACCTTTTGTATAAAAACCTTTTGTGACTAATGTTTTATCTGGGGTATATGAAAACCAAACACCATTTAATTTGCCATTTTTAAAAAATGATTTGTTTTTTAAAACCCCATTTTCCCAAAAATTAAACCATTCTCCTTCCTCTTTTCCATTTAAGTAAGCCCCTTTCATGAGCGTTGCTCCATCCTCATACCAAGATTCCCACAAGCCATTTTTTAGATCATTTAAATATGTGCCTTTTCGTTCCTCTTTCCCATCTTTGAAATAATAAATCCACTCCCCAGTTTTCTTATTGCGTTCAAAATTGGCTGTGTATGAAACTTCACCCGTTGGGAAATAATACATCCACTTGCCTTGTTGTAAGTCATTTTCAAAGTATCCAATCATTTCTCTGTTTCCATTTGAAAAATTCCAGATCCACTCCCCAGTTTTTGAGCCATTTTTATACTTGCCTTTCGTATTAACGGATTGATCTTCATAATAAACAAGGTATTCACCATCAAGAGAATCATTTTTATACGCAATCTTTTTTTCAAGATTCCCTAAAAAACTATAAAATTCCCAAATACTATCTTTTTTTCCTGCTTTAAAAGATCCACTAATTGAAAGCATCCCATTTGCTGTTCTTTCTTCAAACAAGCCACTTTTCAGGCCATTTTTGAAGGTGTATAATTCTTTTGTAACACCATTGGAATAAAGGGATTTAATAAATCCATTACCATCTTTAATAGTTTGAGTGTTTAAAGAATCATTTTCAAAAAAAGAACGAATATAGATTGTATCTTTTACAACTTCTTCCACTGATTTTTTTTTACCATTATCGTAGTAATATTCCCAAATGCCATCGGGACTCCCAAGATCATAGTTTCCTAAAATAATAAGTATTCCATCTTCATTCCATTCCTTAAAAGTACTGTCTGGCACATTGAAGGTGAAGTAAGTTTGCTGCTTTATTTTTTTAGTTGGAAAATAAATTGTTTGTAAGCCATGAATTCTATTCCGGTAGTAGTTTCTTTCTTCTTCTAAAATACCATCGTAAGAATAAAAAAGCCATTTTCCATGCTTTTCAGTCGTATTTCCCCGTCGCTCATTTGTATAATAAGATCCTGTCGCTTGTAATTTTTTGTTCCCTTGATCCCAAAACAATTTTATTTTTTGTGTTAAATTTTCTTTCTCTACTTTCTGAGAAAAAGTAGGATTTAAAAATAAAAAAAATAAAAAAAGACAGCTTATTTTATACATAAGTGAATTGAAATTAAAGTTTTTAATTTGAAAGTATAATTTGAAAATTCTTAATAATTTGAAAGATTCCAGTGAGAAAAAAGATTAGCCCGATAAGAATGTTTAAGGCATTCAATAAGTTTTGGTTTACAAGAGTTCTAAGTCTTTTTGCTGTAAAAACTTTTAAAACATCAATACTAAAGTAAGTGCCCAAAAGAATAGAAATGAATAATAGAATCCATGTATTTGGATTTTTTGTATTATCTGGAACAGATTGAGCTGCAAGGGATAAAATACTTAACCAATAAAAAATAACAGCGGGATTTGCTATGTTTAAAATAAAGCCTTTTAAACCTAATAATAAATAGTCTTTTGGAGCTGCAGCAACTTCTTTACTTGTATTTTCTGCCTCCAGTGTTAAATCAACCATTTTTGATTTTTTAAAAAAATAAAATGTGCCGTAAATAATGAAGATTGACCCTCCTATAAATCCAACTATTAATTTGTTTTCACCGGAATTAATAGAGCTTATTTGATCAACAAAACTAAGGGCGAATAATATATATAATATATCACTAATAAAAACTCCAATATCCAAAGCTAATGCAGCACGGATTCCTTTAGTAATACTTGTTTCTAAGAGAACAAAAAATACTGGACCAACCATCACGCTGAGCAAAAAACCAATGCCTATAGCTTGTAAAAAAAATTGCATAGAACAAACTTAATATTTCTTTTTCGGTTTATTTCAGATAAAAAAGTGTTTGTTCAATACTGAAATGTTGATAATCCAAGTAAACTAACTAAATTTGCGTCAAAATAATATCTTATGAAGACAATCTCTGCCAACGAAAAATTAGATGCAATTATTGCAAGCGTTGAAAAAAGTGGAATAAAGGCCGCAAAATTAATTGAGAATTTAAAAGATTTGCGCGAATTGGCTTTAAAAGAGCAGGATCCACTTGTTGTAAAAGTGCTTCGCTTAACGTATGAATTCATTGAAGAAAACAAGGTTTTTGACGTGCAAGCGCAATATGAAGAAGATGAAGAGGGAAATGAATATCCAATTGAAATCGAAGATAAAGACAACTTATTGTATTTATTGAATCTACTTAAAAACGCGGAGCATAAAATTAACCGAGAAGAAATAAAAGATTATAGAACTTCTTTGAAATTAGAATTATATTAAACTTTATTTGTCTTTAATTGCAAAAATTGCAATATTTTGAATTGCTGCTGTGTTCAAACGGTACATTTAAGTCGTAGATTTCAGAAATAACCTCCTCCACAAGTTCTTTAAATAACTCCGGAAAATCTTCTAATCCATTCTTGTTTTTAAATTTTAATTCAAAAGGCTTCGTTAAATTTACCAATGAATAAATTGCTGCTATATCGGGAAGCACCTTATATTTTTCTTTGAAAAAAATAGAATACAGAGCAAGTTGCAGGCTGTGTTTCGAGGAAGCAAAAGAAGCTTTTATTCCATCTTCAGATACTTTAAATTCTACATCTTTGTCAGTCACTTTTCCTGTCTTGTAGTCTATTACGCGGTATTTACTCCCAATCTTGTCAATTCTGTCAATATATCCTTTAAAATTTATTATTCTTTTTTCTTCTTTTATTTGAATCTCCACTGCGCTTGTCATTTCAGCTTCTACTTGTTCTATAAATACAAGCTCTGTTTCTTTTTCGAGAAAACGCTTTTCTGCTAATAGCGTATTTTTGGTAATTTTCATTGCCATTTCGTAGCTTAAAAGATTTTTTCCTTTCAAGAAAAGCTGTTCATCTCCATTAAAGTAATTTAAAAATTCCTGATGTAAAATGCTTTTATAGTTCATAAGCATTTTTTCTACATCTTTTATTTCTAAATTTTTTGGGGCTGGAGTGACAGGTTCACCTTTTTTATCTCGCTGTGCTAAAGGTTGAAATAATAATTCCAATGTTTTATGGATTAAAGAACCAAATGTGCTTGATTCAAGATCTTCTTCCACGGCCTTTTCTTCTCCAAATTCTACAATGTAGCGGTAATAAAAATCAAGTGGACAGGTTATGTATTTATTAAGTCCCGAAGCAGAAATACTCCGATCAAAAAATGTATCAAGACGAATTATTATTTCTTCTTGTTTGGCTACAATTGTTGCGGGAAGAACTTGAAGTTCAGGAAAAGGCACCGAATAAAAATGCTTTTTAAGTTCTACCGTTTTAGTGTAATTTGCCAACTCAAGTTCTAACTGTAGTAAATACCTACTTGCTTCATTGCTGCTAATTTGCTCAACTGCAGTGGTATAAGTTGCAGTAAAAGTTTTACACTTGTGTAATAAGCGATAAAAATGATGTGCAAATAAACCTTGTTTTTCACGGAGCGAAGGTAAGCCAAGACCATATCTTAAATCCATTGGAATAACAGAATTTAAGACATTTGTATTTGGTAATTTTCCTTCGTTCAAACCGATAATAATCAGGTGTTCAAAATCTAAAAGCCTTGTTTCCAAAAGTCCCATAACTTGCAGTCCTTGAATTGGATTTCCGTGATAAGCAATGCTTTTTCCTCCCCAATGTTGAAAGAAAAGTAGCTTAAAACTTCTCAATGCAATTTTTGGGATTCCTTCTTTTAGAATCTGTTCAAATTCTAGGAGTGATTCATCAAAAACTTGTATGATATTCCGCTCAAATTCATTGGTTACAGGAAGTAATTCTAATAAAATCTTGTTTAGAGACCGAACAACTTCCATGGCTTTTTTCCAATCTTGATCCCAATCTTGTGTTATTAATTGAATGATTCTCTGAGTTTGAGTTCCTAAATCTAACTTATCGCAGATTTGAAAAACTTTATTTTTCCTTATGGTTTCTTGCTCAAGGGTAACTAAGATTCTTTTTTCCTCACGATTAATTGCTCCTAAAGTAAATACGTGGTTTATAATTCGCTGTAAATCTTTGTAATATATTGCATTTGATTTAAAGCGCGATTTATTTTCTTGAATATCAAAGATAAGTTCTACCCATGTCTTTATGGGTGTTTGACTTAAAGGAAGTCCCAGGGTAATATTTGCTTTTCCTACAGAAACAGGGATATTTTTAACCATTGAACTAATTAAGGTTTCATCTGCTAATAATACGAGGGTGGAATCCAATTCTGCAGGGCTTAATCTTGAGAGTTCTGTCGCAGCCACCTTTACTTGTCCCGTATGCTGCGCGCACTCAACAACATTCAGAACAAGATTTTTATCCCTTAAATGATCTCCAATTATTTCAGGTTTTCCAATTTCTAAAAAATCTAAATTTTTCCTTATAAAAGCACCTGCTTCATGAATTTTATTTTCATAATAATAGATATCTGCATCCACCAAAAAACTCGCCTTCTTTTGTATTAATAAATTTTTTATTATCCTTAATTCTGACTTAGAAAGGGCATTAAACCCTGCAAAAATAAAATGTTGCTTTTCATTTCCTGAAAGAACCACATTTGTATTTTCAGCAAGCTTACGATAAGCCAAGCCTGCTGTTATTGTATTTTTAGCCTGGAGTTTTTTATGGAGTTCTCCATAGTATTTTGGCAAGCGATCCCAAAACTCCATAAATTTTACCTGCGAAGCTGAAAAGTTTTCTTCATCTATTTGCCAACTCTCTAATTCTTTAATCGCTTTTAAATTTTTAAAGACCTGTTCATGATCCAACATATACCGATCAATATCATCAAAATCACTAAGAACAATTGTACCCCATGTTTGAAATTCCTCAAAAGTAGCATCCTTTCCCTCATCAGTTTCAAGGTACATTTCAAAGAGATAAAGTAGAAGTCGTGTTTTATCAATAATTGGTAAAGAATGTTTTTTTACCCAACGATCAATCGTAATTATTTCCGGTGAGAAGATTGGTTTACCATAACAGGTAAATAGCGATTGTGCTAAATATTTAGTGGCCCTTTCTGAAGGAAGAACAACCGTAAGATTTCTCAAGTCAAAATTATTTTCTTTGATATATCTTGAGATTTGGTCAATGAATTTCATACTAAATAAATTTAACTCAATGAATTATTCAAACCAAACGTTATCAAAGAATTTTTTTGGTCTATCTGAATGCATAAATTTATTTCCCCCATATGTTTTAAGTACAGCAAAATGTTTTTCACTAAAAATAATACGAACCCAATTTAAACCCTCTGGATAGGTGTCTGAAAGTCCCTCAAATAATAGCGTTCCGTCATCCAATATTTTTTTATTGAAATTTATATTGGGTGGACTTGCTATATAGATTGTTGCAATTTGCTCAAAAGACAGAGTGGAATCATTTGGTACAATATCAATAATATAAGAATTTCCTTGGCCGTATTCTCGGTAAATTAAACTCAAACTCCCGTCTGAATTTTTTTCAACAAAAGGTTTTCCATGAAAATTTGCATTTAAGCCACTTGTTAAATCATTAAATGTATAAGACCGGAAGGAGTTGAATTTTTTTTTGGCAAGTGTTTTATTTTCACTCCTTGACCATAAAATTGGTCTTAAGCGATAACCTCTTGTTCGCAGAAGATTAATTACACCATCAATCCCAGCTAAATGCCCTGCACCAATTGCACAGAAAAAAGATTCTTTTTTCTTCAAAAGAGAATCCAATTTATGAGCCATTTTATTATTTCTATCAGTAATTAATGCTGTAAATTGTTTCTTGTCCGAAGCTAAATTTGCCCTTATAAATCGCTCTATTGCAGAAATATCTCCTTTAAGATAGAGTTCTATTAGTTTTTGATTAGAGAAATCATTAAACGCATCATTAATAAAAACACGTTTTGTAAAATTTAATTTTGCCCCCAAATTAAGTTGATCTTTCACATCTTCAAGCGCAAAAAATTTCTTGTTTGCATTGTGGCAATACTCCTCTAATGCAGCGTCAATAAATTGGGGCATACCATTTTCATCTCCATAGGTTGTTCTTGAGGCAATTTCTGATGCTGTGTAAGCTTTTCCATCTTTATCATACAATGTATTTGGAAAATCTTCTCTTGAATCTATATCTTTAAATAATTCAAATATATCTGCTTCCAGAATAATAAGATTAGCTCTATCTAAGGCATAATAAACTGAGTCTGATAGATCAAAAATTCGCTTGTCATTGGAGTGCAATGTTCCAAATAAATAAGATTTTTCTTTTAACCCATTTCCAGAAATCTCCCATAAAAGCTGTTTATTAACATCTACAACTTGAGAATATGCAAGTGAAATAAAAGTAGTAAAAAGAAAAAAAATAAGGAATTTCATATACAATCAAAGATAGTAAAATATACCGATCAAATAAAAACACGAGACACATTCACTTCACCAAAAGAATAAGGCAAATAAGCCAAAGATGGAATTGCTTTTGTTAAAATTATTGGCGCTTTACTGCCAAGGCATATTTTTCCATGAGTTCCTTGCAAACCCATAGCGTAAGCGGAATTTATTGTTAAGGCATTTAAGGCTTCCTCTGGTGTCATTTTCATTTTTATACATGCCAAAGACCAGATCGTAAATAAATTATAATTTGGGGCTGATCCCGGATTAAAATCACTTGCCAGAGCCAAAGGTAAATCTGCAGCCATTATTTTTCGTGCAGCACCAAAAGGAATACCGAGAAAGTGCGAACAGCCAGGAAGGAAAGTAGGCATGCAATTACTATTTTGAAGTGCCAAAATATCTTCTTGATCAATTTCCTCTAAATGATCTACGCTCAAAGCTCCCATTTCAACTGCTTTTTTAACTCCGCCAAGTATTGTAAATTGATTTACATGCACTTTTGGAATTAAACCATATTCTTTCCCAGCACTAATTATCTCAGCCATTTCATCAACTGAGAAATAATTCTTTTCGCAAAAAACATCTATGTATTCTGCTAATTCCTCTTTTGCAATTAGAGGAAGCAATTCCTTAATAATTAAGTCAATGTAGCCCCGATGATTTTCTTTATATGCAAGAGGGAATGCATGTGCTCCTAAAAAAGTTGCTTTAATTTCAATTTTATTCGTTGCTTTTAGTTTTTTTATAACACGAAGCATTTTAAGTTCGGCTGCCACACTTAATCCATAACCTGATTTAATTTCAATGGCCCCAGTTCCGCAAGCAATCATTTTTTGAATTCTTTCTTGCGCTGAATTAAAAAGTTCCTCTTCCGTCATTTCTGCTAATTTTGCTGCAGAATTTAAAATTCCACCACCTTTTAGCGCGATTTCTTCGTAGCTCATTCCATGAATTCTGTCAACAAATTCTTCTTCTCTTGTTTTTGAAAAAACAGTATGTGTATGTGAATCACAAAATGCTGGTAAAACAAAACAGCCTTCTGCATCAATTATTTCAATATCGCTTGAGCTTCCGATTTCTTTCCAATCATCCATTTTTCCGTAAGCAATAACTTCGTTGTCTTCAAGGTAGAGAAAAGCATTTTTAACAATTGGTAATTCTTGCATATCTTTTCCTTTGCGGATAAGTGGTATATCTTCGCCAGCTTGCACTAAGCCTTTTATATTTTTAATGAGGATTTTCTGCATGCAAGAAATTTATTTGTAAAGATAGTATTCATAAAGTTTTAGTGGAAAAATTTAATTCTTTTTTGTATCTTCAAGTAAATTGAATGATGAAGAAAGAAGAATTAGGTCCTTGGGGCGAAGAGAAAGCAAAAAATTACCTTTTGAAAAAAGGATATGTTTTTGTAGATAAAAACATCCGATTCAAAAGATATGAAGTAGATATTGTAATGGAAAAAAATAATTTATTAGTTATTGTTGAAGTTAAAACACGAAATACAGCAGAAATTGGTGAACCTTGGAAGGCTGTAACTCGAGGAAAGCAAGGGCAAATCATTAAAGTTGCAGATCATTATGTTCAATCAAACCAGATAGACAAAGATGTTCGCTTTGATATTGTTTCCATTGTCCACAATTCTTACCGCACAAATATTGAACATTTGGAAGGGGCTTTTACTGTATAAACCGTTATACTTTTTTTAGCCCTTCATGCCGTTTGGCTGGCAGCATTTCGGTAATTTTTCAACATCTTCTTGTTTTGCCTTGCTTTCATCAGCATCATAACCAAGGTGATTTAAAATATTTTTTATCTCAAGCAAGGTAATTTTTTTAGTGGAAAATTTAACTTCTACTTTATTTGTTTCTAAGTTCAATTCTGCAAACTTAATTCCTTTTGTATAATTTAATTTTGCTTCGATTCGTTCTTTGCAGGCATCACATTGAGATGAGGTGCTAATTACAACAGTTTGAATTTTTGGGGTTTTTTGACTGAATCCGTTTAAAGTTAAAAGGATGAATAGAGTTGATAGCAGTATATTTTTCATGTTTAAAGATTTAAATGTTTAAATGTTACTTTTTAGTTTTTGCAATGGCATAACGGATTCCGACATAAATATTTACTCCCGTTAAAGGGCCACAGATATTTGTTGCATCAAATTTACTGCCAAATGGGTTAGAAGCATCAATAATTGGATCTCTTTGTCTAAAATTTGTTAAGTTCTCCCCACCAATGTAAAAATCAAATTTTTTATAAATATGCGTTATTTGTGCATTCATCATTGGATACATTCTACTTTTCATGTCAGAAATTAAGAGTGTGTCATTCGTCATATCTCTTTGAATTGGCAAACGAGAAGGACTAAATATAGAACAAGTAAAATCATATTCCCAGCGTTTATTGCGACTGCGGTAAGCTAAATTAACAAATCCCCTGTGCCTTGGGATCATTACTTGCTGTCGCATTTCATTCCCATATTTTGCCTGAACATCTAAAAATTTATAAGCCAAACGAATATCAAGATTTTTAATCGGTGAGAAACTAAATTCTGTTTGAAAGCTATTAGAAAAAGAGCTGTTTTTTAGATTTGAAAAAACAACAGTATTAACGGTTTCATCACGGTCTATAATTAGTTGATTCTCAAAACGAGTATGATAAAAATCAAGAGATATGGTTGCTTTACGTTCAAAAATTTTCATTTCGTGGACAAGAGAGCCGCCGATATTCCAAGAAATTTCAGGTTTTGTCTCACTTGGGGCGATCCATTGCTTTGAACTTGCAAGTAGTGAAATATTGTCTATAATAAAGTTTGGAACTCGCCATCCTTTTCCTGCAGTAAAACGAAGATCCGTCATTTCTGATAAAAGATATTTTAAATGAACCCGAGGAGAAAATTGTCCTCCAAAAATACTGTGATAGTCATAACGACTTCCAAAAACCCCTGTTAACCTTCTTCCTGTATAAGTGTATTCTGCAAAGATTCCCGGAACAAGTTCCATGCGCTTTTGTAAAAGAGTATCTGCCTGCTGTGAAATATCTATGGCAACAAAGCTTGTTCCAATTTTAATAGTATGATCGCTTGTTCCAATAATATCATCATAAATCACGTTGATATATCCTCTTTTTTCTAAACCAGAAAAAGTCTTAAGTCCAAAAAAACCATCGATTTCTTGGTGTTTTATGTTGTAGACAATTCCAAGAGATTGCATAGGGCGTTTTCCAAAAAAACCTGTTTTACCGTAAATATCTATATGTTTAGAATTAATTAAAACCCCATAATTTATAGTGTCTACTTGATTTTCTCCCCCACGATAAAAAGAAGTTTGGCCTCCCACTTTTCGGTCCCTGTAAAAATTTATACCGAATTGCGCCTCCATTTTTTTTCCTTTGTATGCCCAACGATTCATAAATGCGGTATTATCGCCTGTTGGCAAATCGCGGAAAGCATCTTTATTGCGATCAATATTACCATAAGTACTTGAAACATGGCCTAAAAAGCCCGTACTCCATTTGGGATTTAGAATTATCCCTTTATTGAAATTAAATTCCGATCTACCGAAAATATTTTGATAAACATTTAAGTAGATTTTTTCCATTTCATCGGGTTTCTTGAGTTCTAAATTCACAAGGCCGGCCATAGATTCATAACCGTTTACAACATTCCCGGTACCTTTTGTGATTTGTATGGATTCTATCCATGTTCCTGACAAAGACGAGAGACCAAACGCGCTTTCCAAGCCTCTTAAATAAGGAATGTTTTCCATTTGTATTTGTGTGTAAACACCATCTAAACCCATCATTTGAATTTTTTTTGCGCCAGAAACCGCATCGGTGATGTTTACATCTACACTTGCATTTGTCTCAAATGATTCCGATAAATTACAACAGGCTGCTTTTCTTAATTCTATGGCAGTTAATTCTTCAACGTGCAAAGTTTTTAGACGTGAGATTGAATGCCCATTTTTGCGGAATTCTATAAGTATTTCAGGTAATAATTTGTCTGAATAAAGGAGAATATTTAGTGCCGTAAAACGATCTTTTTTACTTACAATGAGTGTATCTTGGTTGTATCCAAAGGCAGAAATAACCAAGGTGTCTGGTAATTCTTTTGGTAAAACAAGCTCAAAGGTTCCGTCTTCGCGACTTACAGTCCCTGTTTTAGCTTGTAAAAGCTTGATTTTTGCTCCGTAAATTGGTTTTTTTTGACTTCCATCAGCTCCCTGAATGAGGCCTTTAATTTGTGCATTGACTATATTTGTAATACAACAAAAGGAAAAAATAATTAGATAATAAGTTTTCATAAATTAGCATTTAAAAATTGAACAAAAAGATTCTTGTCCTAATTTTTAAATACGGAAAACTTGGTTTTGAATTAGAATTGTTTTTCTAGATTTCGGTGGAGGGGCTTTCCACTTGTTTATACATAAATGGCTTTCAGCTGATAAGACATTTTTAGAATGGTAGAAGATTGTGGGAATATCAAATTCCGAAATTAAAATTTTGCTAAGCCCATGATTTTGGATGTATTTCTCATCGAGCTTGACAATTTGAGTTTCATCACTGCAGCAAGTATTTTTATCTTCTTCTGCTTCACAACAAGCGTCTTCTTCTTCTTCGCAACAAGCGTCAGAACTTAGATTGGAATTACAATCGTTCGATGCTAAAAAAATAGATTTTGAAAGACCTTCTTCACGACAAGAATGGGTAAATATAGAAATACCAACATTCCCCAAAAAAAGTAAAACCGAAAAGAAAATAAGCAGTACTTGTTTCATCAAAACAAAGTTATAGCTTTTCTTTGATTATTCAAAGTTCTTATAATAGTTGAAATAAATCGCTTACTCCAAGAACCCGAGAAATTGTAAATCCTTCAGCATATTTTGCGCCAAAAGGTCTTCCCACCGTCATCATTCTACCTTTTAGGAAGTCAAAGAATTCTTCCCCAGAAATAGGCGTATTTGGTTCTGATGATTGAGGATCAAAAAATTGAGATTTATAAGCTTGGATAACTTTGATTTTTGCGTCAGCAAATGCACTTACGTCTACTGCAATATCAGGTTGAATATAGAAATCTTGAATATAGTGCAATACCAATCTTGGACGATAAGCCTCTTGTGTTTTTCCATCACATTGCGTTTGTATTTTTTGAAGTCCCGCCAAAAAACATGCATCAGCAACTAGTTTTCCCGCATTTCC
>RFPM01000033.1 GCA_009926125.1 Flavobacteriales bacterium
TATAGTGGAGATAACCAAAATCATGTTCAAGGTTACCAAAAATGGTCGGGTTACGATCCTGCAGATGGAACAGACTCAGAAATTGGGCGAGATGGAAAGCGCTTGCCCTCTTTTAGTGAAAACTTGAGTTATTTCTTTTCATATCAAGTAAATTGGATGTATATCCGTTATTTTATGTGGAATTTTTCAGGTCGACAAAATGACATTCAGGGACACGGAGATAACATGCGTGGAAATTGGATTTCAGGTATTAACTTTTTAGATGAAGCTCGTTTAGGGAGTCAAGAATTTGCGCCTCATTACACAAAGGACAATGCATCACACAATAAATTCTTCTTATTGCCTCTAATTCTAGCACTAATAGGCTTGTTTTTCCATTTTTCAAGAGCGCCAAAAGATGCCTTTGTTATTCTCTTGGCTTTCTTGTTTACAGGTCTTGCAATTTTAGTTTACTTAAATCAAAAACCATTTGAACCGAGAGAACGAGATTATGCTTATGCTGGATCATTCTACTTCTTTGCTATGTGGATAGGAATTGGAGTTTATGCAATTTATGACTTTATTCAACGGAAGAAAATACTTACTCAAGATTTTCAAAGAGCCGTAATTGCTGGAAGTATTGGACTTGTAATCCCTGTATTAATGGCTTATCAAGGTTGGGATGACCACGACAGAAGTGGAAAAACTTCAGCGCATGATTTATCTCATAATTACCTCGAATCTTGTGGAAAAAATGGAATTATTTTTACGAATGGAGATAATGATACCTTCCCACTTTGGTATTTGCAAGAAGTAGAAGGCCAGCGAACAGATGTACGTGTTTGCAATCTATCATTAATGGGAACCGATTGGTATACGAATCAAATGAAAATGAAAGCATATGACTCTGATCCATTACCAATTAATTTTAGAGAAGACCAAATATTGATGTATGCTGGTAATACCGATCAAATCTATTTTATTAATTTATTGGAGTTAGTCAGTAGAAATAGTAATGAGGATATGCTTCGTAAAATTGTAGATCTTCGATTGAAAAATAACAAAAAAAACGCCCTACAAGCAATTCAACTTTTTAATGTGAAAGTTGCTTCAATTTTACCAAATATATCCTGTAAAAATGCTGATTTTGAGGTAGCAAAAGGATATTTGACAAACAACGATATCAGTGATCTCAATGGCACTATTCTCAAAAAATACTTTGGTGCCATAAAATTATTTCAAGGGATTCAAAGTCAAGAAGTTGAATTTATAGGAAATGCTGGGCAAGATCTTCAAAGTCTCCTTCAAGAATTTGAAACTCCCTGGTCAGCAGTAGATTTTAAAGATGCCATGGCATTTGTTCGTGATGACAAAAACTTTGTATTGAATGGTGGTGGAAAACTTAGTTTTTTCCCATCTTCTCGTTTTACTTTGAAAGTTAACAAAAACAATGCACTCGCAGCAGGTACAATTAATAAAAGTCAAGCAGCAAAATGCCCAAGTAATATCCTCTTTGAATTTAATACAGAACGAGATAGCTATTTAACAAGAGATGAAGTAATGATGATGGACATTGTTGCAAATAATGATTGGAAACGCGGAATTTATTTCTCAAGTAACCGAGGATCCTCTTTCTCTATTGCATTATTAAGCGCCGGCTATATTAAACAAGTGGGTGTTGCTTATGAGTTAAGCCCAATGGGAGGAGAACCAATGTTCTACAATCTTTCAAAAATGTACAAAAATATTACCCAAACATATGAATATGGAAAAATGAATGATCCAAAGGTCTTGACAGATTATTATGCCCGAAGACATACACAGCAATACCGTTCAAATTTTCTTCTCCTAGCAGAACAATTTATTGCTAAAAAAGACTTTAAAAAAGCAAATTTTCTTTTAGATAAATCACTTGATCTAATGCCATTGGAAAATGTTTTAGATTTTGGAGAAGTAAACCAATGTGACCCATTTACCTCCTTAAAAATAAATTCATCACATCTCAACTATTCATATCAAGGAGAGGAAGCTAAAGCAAAATGTAGTGGAAGCTTGCACGAATATGTACAACTTTATTTCTTAGCAGGAAATAAAAAGAAAGCTACGGATTTGGGATTAAAATTAATGACTAACTACGAGTCTATTTTTTCGTATTTTGAAAATAGTAGTTCTTCATTTGCCGCAAATCCCGAGAATAATGAAGATTTAATAGCTGCACTCGATGCCTGTTTAAAAATGTATTTTGTTGCTGCAGAAAAGAAGTTGGGAGGAGATCCAAAGGGTGAATTAGCCAAACGTATCTTTAAAAGTATTAATCATGTTTATAAAAAAATCATGCCTCGTATTTATTCTGATTTAGAAAATTCATCAACTGAAGGAAATATGCAACTAATGAATCTAAAAGTAAATTTAGGTGGAATGGCTGAACATTATGGATTTAGTAAAACAAGTGCACCAAAACCAGGTACTACTCCAAATGAAATTGATTTGAATGGTATTCTAAAACAGTGAAATAGTATAACTAGGGAATAAGCGGAGTGAAATTATATTGAAGAACAGACTACTTTAAATTATAAAAATGAATTATTTCTTCGAGCACCTCATAAATGCATTTCAATTGCCGCTGAAAAATCCTGTTTTGTTATTCTCCTTGTTGCTCTTTATTATTTTACTATCTCCGATTCTATTGCGGAAAGCTCGTATCCCAAATATAATTGGCTTAATTATTTCTGGAGTTATAATCGGTCCTAAAGGATTAGGGATAATTGGAGAAAATGCAATGGCGCAGGAGGGATCAATAAAACTTTTCTCTACCATCGGATTGCTTTACATAATGTTTATCGCGGGACTTGAACTTGATCTCAATCGCTTTCGAAAACAAATAAATAAAAGTTTAATTTTTGGAGGATTAACATTTATTATTCCCTTAGGATTAGGCTACCCTATTTGTTCTGAAATTTTACATCTTTCTCCTTTGGCAAGTTTGTTGACAGCAAGTATGTTTGCAACTCACACCCTTGTTTCCTATCCAATTATAAGTAAATATGGCTTATCAAAACACTCTTCAGTTGCGATCACTGTTGGTGGAACAATATTAACAGATACTGCAGTATTAATTATTCTGGCGATTATAACAAGTGCCGAAAAAGGAAATTTAGACTTTGGGTTTTGGCTGACTTTAATAACCTCACTTTCGATTTTTTCTGCAATCATGTTTCTCTTGATTCCACGAATTGCAAAATGGTTTTTTAGTAAGTTAGATAGTGAGAAAACCTCACAGTATATTTTTGTATTGTCAGTTTTGTTTTTTTCGGCATTTCTTGCAGAAGTTGCAGGTGTAGAAGGCATCATAGGAGCATTTGTGGCTGGATTGGTGTTGAATCGGTTGATTCCTGCTAGTTCAATCTTAATGAATCGAATTGAATTTATAGGCAATTCCCTTTTTATTCCCTTTTTCTTAATATTTGTTGGAATGGTAGTAGATTATAGGGCTTTTTTTAATGGAACTTGGCCCTTAATTATCGCTGGTGTTTTAACTGCATTTGCAATATTCAGTAAATGGTTAGCTGCACTTGTTACCCAATGGATTTTCAAAATGTCAAATAATGAACGTCAAATAATCTTCGGTTTGAGTACCTCACATGCAGCAGCAACACTTGCTATAATTATGGTCGGATATAACAATGGAAATGGAATACTTGACATTAACATTGTGAATGGAACTGTAATACTAATATTATTTACCTGTATGACATCCTCTTTTGTAACAGAGGCTGCAGGGAAAAAGCTACTCATTCAAATTTCGGAAGAAAGTGATTTAGATGAAAATGAAACAAGGCTTCGAAATCAGCACATCATTGTTTCTATTAACGAATTAAGTGGCAATGAGCAGTTATTAGATTTTGCATTGCTTATTTCAGATCAAAAAGTAATTAATCCTATTTCTGTAGTAAGTGTTTACCCAAATGATGCTGCTGCTGAAAGGATGATTCGAAAATCTAGAAAATCTTTAGAGGATATTGTAAAGCATTTTTCTGGACATGAATCAAAACTAAATACGATTGCTACAATCGATCACAATGTATCTTCTGGCTTGTCTAGAGTGGCAAAAGAATTAGTAGCCGATATTGTAGTGCTGAACGATAGTAGAAACAAAAATCTTTTATCGCGAATAATTGGAGATGACCGCGCTCATTTGTTAGATGTTTGCGATAGAACAATCTTTTTCTGTCAACTAGACAATCCTTCTGTTTCCTACGATAAAGTAATAGTAATTGCACCGCCACTTTCTGAATTAGAAGCTAATTTTGCTCTTTGGGTTGAAAGAGTAATCCGCTTAGCGCAAGAACTTACTATTTCAATTGATCTTTACGCAAGTAATGCTACACATGAGCGCTTTGAAAAAGTTGGATTAGCGAATAAATTAGATTTTAATATTCATTTTCAAGAAATAGAAAATGTCGATGATTTCTTTTTATACTTTGACAAAAAAGACCATGGAATAATTGTTTTTTGTGGTGCAAGAATTGGTTCTGTTTCTTATGATTTAGGAACTGAATCTTTTGCTGACAAAATTGAAAAAGCATGTCCAAACAATGATACTATTTTTATCTATCCGGGAATGGAGCTAGATAAGATGAATGAAAATTACAATGATATTTCTTCTACTGCAATTAATGCTGGAGTAGAAACCATTCAAAAAATTGGAAGAGAAGTTGGAAATATATTTAAAAAATCAAGTTCCAAAAAATCAAAGTGATTTTTTTCTATGAAAAAACAAACAACTGTAATTTTTTATTTTCTCAGTGCATATATCCTATTACAATTTATTTGGTGGGGTTTTCACCTCATTCAGCTTAGCCAAAATACAGCTAATACAGATGAACAAGTAAATCGAAGGGTTTTAATGATTTTGGGAGAGGGTTCGGTTTTTATACTCATTTTACTTCTTGGGCTTTATAAAATCCGAAGTGCGATTAAAAAGGAGTTTGAACTTTCCGGAAGACAGTCGAATTTTTTACTTTCAATTACCCACGAGTTAAAAACTCCTATTGCTTCTAGTAAACTACTTTTACAAACACTCTTAAAACGGGAGTTAATTCAAGAGAAAAGGAATGAATTAATCACTAAAACCTTAAATGAAAATGAACGCTTAGAAAATTTGATTGATAACATTCTCAATGCTTCAAGAGTTGAAAATAATGCACTTCAAGCTGTAAAAACTGAAATCAACTTAGCAGAATTAAGTATAAAAATTATTAAGCGCTTGTCCTTGAAAAGTGTATCTAGTGAAATCCAAGCAAATACAATTGTAAAAGGTGACGTATTTATGCTAGAGACAATTATCGAAAACTTAATCGAAAATGCTGTAAAATATTCCGGGACTAATCCCTGTATAACACTTTATTCTTTTCAAAATGAAAAAGAAATTGTTTTTGGAGTAAAAGATGAGGGACCAGGAATTCCCTTGACTGAAAGAGAAAATATTTTTACTAAATTTTACCGTATAGGCAATGAGGAAACAAGAAGTGCAAAAGGAAGTGGCTTGGGCTTATTCATTGTTTCCGAATTCGCACGATTAAATGGCGGTTCTATTCATTACAAGGAAAATTTACCAAAAGGGGCGGCTTTTGAAGTAACTTTACCCTTATGACAAAACACCTTGGACTTATAATTTTAGACGGTTGGGGTCTTGGAGATGGTACAATCTCAGATGCAATTGCACAAGCTCACACGCCATACATGGATGAACTCCTTCTAAAATATCCAAATGCAACATTAAAAACATTCGGCGAAAATGTTGGATTGCCAGACGGACAAATGGGAAACTCTGAAGTGGGCCATTTAAATATTGGTGCTGGGAGAATTGTATACCAAGAATTAACACGAATCAATAAATCCATACGTGAAAGGGATTTTTTTAGCAATAAAGTGCTGCTAGAAGCAATGGCGGAAGTCAAAAAGAGAAATTCAAAACTTCACTTTATTGGATTAGTATCAAAAGGTGGCGTTCACAGTTCGCAAGAACACTTATATGCCTTATGTGAATTAGCAAAAATACAGCAAGTTGAAAATGTTTACATCCATGGTTTTACAGATGGTAGAGATTGTGACCCCAATAGTGCAGAACACTTTTTTCAAGAATTGGAAGAGCAACTAACCTTAAGTACTGGAAAAATTGCAAGCGTCTGTGGAAGATATTTTGCAATGGATAGAGACAATCGCTGGGAAAGAATAAAAAAAACATATGACCTTTTGGTTAATGGAAAAGGAGCGAGATTTAATACTGCCAGTGAGGGAATTATATCCTCCTATATTTCGAATATCAGTGATGAATTTATTGAACCTTTTATTGTAGATCCTGAGGGAACAATTTGCGATAATGATGTCGTAATTAATTTTAATTTCAGAACTGATAGGCCAAGAGAAATCACCATTGCTTTAAGCCAAAGAGCCATTCCGGAATTTGAAATGCAACCCTTGGATTTGTACTACTGTAGTATGACAAATTACGATTCAAGTTTTAAAAATATACACGTAGCTTTCGAAAAAGATAATTTAAAAAACACCTTAGGAGAAGTTATTTCCAATATGGATCTCTCACAAATTCGTATTGCAGAAACTGAAAAATATCCGCATGTCAGCTACTTTTTTAGTGGCGGTAGAGAAGAAAAATTTCAATTGGAAGAACGAATTATGGTGAACTCACCAAAAGTTGCAACCTACGATTTACAACCTGAAATGAGTGCGGTGGAACTGAGTGACAAAATCATTCACTATATGCAAGATAAACAGCCCAATTTTATTTGTCTAAATTTTGCAAATCCAGATATGCTTGGTCATACAGGAGTGTACGACGCTATTGTAAAAGCGGTAGAAAAAGTAGACCAATGTTTAAAATCTGTTGTTGAAATAGGCCTGGGACTTGGTTATGAATTTTTAGTTATCGCTGATCACGGAAATGCAGATTTTGCTATAAATAAAGATGGAAGCCCAAACACTGCACATAGTTTAAATCCTGTGCCAATTATTTTAGTGACAAAAGAAAAAGAATTCAAGCTTTCAGATGGTATTTTGGCAGATGTTGCACCAACAATTTTAGATCGTTTACGCTTAGCGGCTCCAATTGAAATGACAGGAAGTACACTGGTAATAAATAACCAATAAAAAGTAAACTACATTTTAAACTGATAATCTTTATTAACCTTGACTGTCTCATAATCCTTTCGATCAAAAGAAAATAATGTCGCAGGTCGATGTTTTACATTTTTTTGTTTTTCATCATGCGCAAGCATTGGAACAGACTTTATTTTTTTTCTAAAATTTGCTTTATCCATATCAACTTCAAAAGCAAATTCATACAGACTTTGCATTTCATTGAGGGTAAAGCGCTCAGGCAACATGTCAAAACATACAGGTTCCGTTTTTAATTTTTGAATTAAAAGCTCGTAGGTGGAAGAGAGAATATGACTATGGTCAAAAGCTAAAGTTGGAATTTCATCTAAGGAAACCCAACTTGCTTCCTCAGCCCATGAAGACGCTTTTACTTCAAAATCATCTATTCGAACCAAGGCAAAATAGGCAATTGTGATAACACGACCTTGCGGATGCCTATTCGGATTTCCAAAAGATTGAGATTGATGCATTTGAACCTCTTTCATGCCTGTCAATTCGAACAATACCCTTTGTGCAGCCTGAGGTAAATCCTCATCAGGATAAACTAAATCTCCAGGGACAGCCCAGAAATTTTCGTAAGGTTCCATGGCGCGTTTTATTAACAAAGCTTTTATTTTACTTCCCGAAAAGCCAAAAATTATACAATCTACAGAAAAAGCGGAGGTAAAAAAATCTGAAAATTCAATACGGTACATCATAGTTAAAGAGATTCTTTATTTAATGTGCAGATCCAGATGTAGAAAAATCGGTGATTCCTTGTTTTTTAAGTTTTTTGTTTACACTCCAAGCAAAGAAAAATAAATAAGCAAAACAAAGAACACCAAGCCAATAAGAATGTTGAATACCCAATAAATCGTTACTAGCAAGTGCGCCTTGTGCAGTTGAAATAAATCCACCACCCATGATCATCATAATTAATAAACTTGATGCTGTATTTGTTTTTTCTCCTAAACCTGCAATACCAAGTGTAAATATACAAGGCCAAAGCGTACTGCAAAATAAACCAACAGAAATAAAGGCAAATACACTTGTCATTCCGGAAGAATAAATACCAATAATCAAGGCTAAAATTCCCAAAGCAGAATAAATCATAATTTGATTTACTGGATTCCCCTTACTTAATTTATCAGCAATGATTAACAAAACAACAATTCCAAGATATGGATAGAATTGCGCCATAGAATTTCCTGCGATCCAGTTAACACCTAAGAAAATACCAAAAGCTGCAAAAGGTAAAATAAAACCTAATAAGGATTTTAATTTCTCAGTAAGATTAAATGCTCCTGCAGCAGAAGTCCAACGACCAATCATTAAACTTGCCCAAAATAAAGAAACAAAAGGGGCAACGGCACTTTCTTCAGTTCCCAATTTCTGCTTCATAAATTCAGGGAGATTACTTGCTGTAGAGACCTCGACGCCAACGTAAACAAATATTGCTATCATTCCTAAAAGGACTTGCGGGTACTTCAATGTTGCCATAATATTTCCACCACTATTTTCGGTTTCTTCAGTAAGTCTATCTGGAACAGAAGAAAATTTAAAAAATATTGCAGCAATTACAAATGCAGCTCCAAGAAAAAGATAAGGAGTTTGTACTGCTTGTAAATTTAAAGTCGTCGTTGCACCAGAGGACAAACCGCCAAAAATGGCAAACGAAACGATTACAGGTCCGATGGTTGTTCCAACATTATTAATGCCGCCAGCTAAACTTAAACGCATGTTTCCTTTTGATGGATCACCCATTTGAATTGCCAAAGGATTGGCTGCAATTTGTTGTAAAGAAAATCCTAAGCCTACTGTAAATAGTCCTGAAATTAATAAAGGGAAAGAGGCATTATTTGAAGCCGGAATAAAGAGTAAAGTCCCTAAAGCTGATATAATTAATCCCAAAGACAAACCATTTCTATATCCAATAACATTTAAAATATCTCTTTTCAATAAAGAAGAAATACCAAAATACATTAAGGATCCAACAGTATAAGCAATATAGAAAGCTAAAGAGATCAATTGCGATTCAAATTGACTTAAGGTCAATGCTTTCTTAAAAACAGGTATTAAAATGTCATTACTAGCAGCAACAAAACCCCAAAAGAAAAAGATAGATATGAGTGTGGCGAACGCGCCAATATTTGTTTTTTTCACAGTTAAATTTTTAAATTAGAGTACAAAATACAATAATTAAAAAACTTAAACTGCCTCCTTCGTAGATTTTTTTTCAACAACTTTAATCGAAAGCATCTTTTCTACTGCTTTTACAATGGCTTTTGAATCAAAGCCACAATCTTTCCAAAGTTCTTCTTGTGTGCCATGATGGATATATTCATCTGGAATTCCCAAACGAACAATCTCGGAATTATATTTTTGATCGACCATAAATTCAATAATGGCAGAACCAAATCCTCCCATCAAACAGCCATCTTCTACCGTAATAACTTTTTTAAATTTTGTGAATACTTCGTGCAAAAGAACTGCATCTAAGGGTTTTACAAAACGTAAGTCATAATGTGCAATAGAAATTCCTGATTCTTTCATTAAAGCTATTGCTTCTTGAGCGAAATTTCCAGGGTGACCAATACTTAAAATTGCAATGTCTTCGCCGCTACAAACTTTTCGGCCTGTTCCGACTTTGATCTCTTTAAAAGGAGTTTTCCAATCTGTCATTACGCCATTTCCCCTCGGATAGCGAATCGAGAAAGGACCTTTATTCTCCAATTGTGCTGTAAACATTAAGTTGCGCAATTCTTCTTCGTTCATTGGTGCAGAAACAACCATGTTTGGAATACAACGCATGTAGGCTAAATCGTAAGCGCCGTGATGTGTTGCGCCATCAGCACCAACTAAACCTCCTCGATCAAGGCAAAAAACGACATTTAGATTTTGAAGGGCTACATCGTGCAAAACTTGATCGTAGGCCCGCTGCATGAAAGAAGAATAAATATTACAAAACGGAACCAAGCCCTGAGTTGCTAGACCAGCACTAAAAGTTACCGCATGTTGCTCAGCAATTCCGACATCAAAAGCACGATTTGGCATCGCTTTCATCATTATATTTAGAGACGAGCCAGAAGGCATTGCGGGAGTTACACCCATTACTTTTGAATTTTTTTCAGCTAATTCAACAATTGTATAACCAAAAACATCTTGGTATTTTGGAGCTTGAGGTGATTTAGGAATAATTTTTACTATTTCCCCTGTTTCCTTATTAAAAACACCTGGAGCATGCCATTTTGTTGGGTCACCTTCTTCAGAAAATTTGTAGCCAGCACCTTTTTTTGTTAGGCAATGTAAAATTTTTGGACCTGGAATATCTTTTAAATCTTCAAGAACTCTTGCTAAACCAATCGCATCATGGCCATCAACAGGTCCAAAATAGCGAAAATTTAAAGATTCAAATAAATTACTTTGCTTGAGCAAACTTCCCTTTAGGGCTGTTGAAACCTTAGAGGCAATTGTTTGAGCATCAGGGCCAAACTTTGATATTTTACCTAATAAGTTCCAAACCTCATCTTTTACTTTATTATAGGTATGAGAAGTTGTAATATCCGTCAAATATTCTTTTAAGGCTCCAACATTTGGATCAATCGACATGCAATTGTCATTAAGAATAACTAACAAATTTGCGTCTTTTTCAAATCCAGCATGATTCATTCCTTCAAACGCCAAACCCGCTGTCATTGCGCCATCTCCAATTACTGCAATGTGTTGCTTGTTTTTTTCTCCTTTGTATCGACTTGCAACTGCCATTCCCAAAGCTGCGGAAATAGAAGTTGAGGAATGTCCAACACCAAAGGTATCGTATTCACTTTCAGATCTTTTAGGAAAACCAGAAATTCCGTCTTTTAACCTATTTGTATGAAACTGTTCTCTACGACCAGTTAGTATTTTATGTCCATATGCTTGATGACCTACATCCCAAACCAATTGATCTTCAGGTGTATTAAAAACATAATGCAAAGCGACAGTTAATTCAACAACACCAAGACTTGCACCAAAATGACTATTTCCAATTTCTGAAATAACATCAATAATGTATTGACGCAATTCATTTGAGATTTTGTCTAAATCATCAATTTTAAATTTTTCTCGTAAATCGGAGGGAATATTTATTTGCTCTAAAAAAGGACCCGCTTTATAAATAGACATAAGTTACTAGTTGATACAAATTTAATTAAATGCTTCCATATCTGAGAAAAAACACAGAAAAAGTTAAAAGGTTTAGATTCTCAGTGTTTTTCTTTCTAGAAAAAAAATGAAAGCCAAATAAAATAATAACAAGCTATTTTGAAGAAGAAATTGTAAGGCAAATGAAGCAGTTTCAATTTTACTTCCCATAAAATACAAAACAAGAGCTAGACCAATATAAACAGAGAATTTTTTTAAATTGTATGGAATCGGAAAATGCCTTTGACCTAATAAATAAGAAAAGACCATTTGCAAGAAATAAACAAGAAGTGTTGCCCACGCGCTTGCCATAAAGCCATAAGTAGGAATAAAAATAAGATTGACCGCCACTGTAATTAATGCTCCTCCAATGGTAATATAAGCTCCAAATTTTGTTTTTCCGCTAAGTTTATACCAAATACTTTGGTTATAATAAATTCCAAGAAAAACATTTGCTAAAAGTAAAATTGGAACAACTTTTAGTCCTTGCCAATAGATTTCATTTCTGATAAAATGTTTAAAAATATCAATATTAAGAGAAACTAAAAGAAAAACAGAACACACGAGAGCAATAAAAATATTCATAACCTTCACATAAACTTTGTTACGGTCTTCATTTTTCATTTGACTAAAGAAAAAGGGCTCTGCAGCATAGCGGTACGCCTGTAATAATATAGTAACCAGCATCGCTAATTTGTAGCAAGCACTGTAAATTCCCACTTGAGCTTCTGCAGCATCCAAAGAACCTGGAATTCCAGGATCATATAAAATTTGCTTAAGTAAAATTCGATCCAAAGTCTCATTAACAATTCCTGCAAAACCAGCTATTACAAGTGGTAAAGCATAAAGAACCATTGTTTTAGCCAATCTCCAATCAAAAGTTAGGCGTAATTTTAAGAATGAAGTATACAAAAGCAAAGGCTTTATTAATGAAGAACAAAGATTTGCAAGTAAAATAAACAATATCCCTTCCTCCGGCTGATCGGGATTGAAAAGATAGAGCATAAAAAATAGATTTAGGCCTATGTTAATTAGAATGGAAGTGAACTGGATAAGCACAAAATTTTTCGCTTTTTCTTCATAGCGCAATTTTGCAAGAGGAAGAGCGGATATAGAATCTATGCAAACAATTGCCATTAATAAGATGATATACTCATTATGGTCATCATACAGCATAAATGATGCAATAGGATTATTAAAATATAGAATTATTGAGAAGAATATAACATTAAATCCTAAAACTGTGAAAAGTGCATTTTGAAAAAGTTTTTCCTTATTCTCTGCATCCTGAATAAAACGAAAATAGGCAGTTTCCATTCCAAAAGTTAGAAATACAAGGAGAAATGCTACCCAAGCATATAAGTCTGAAACAACTCCGTAATCTGAGGGATTTATGAATACACTTGTGTAAAGAGGAACTAAAAGATAATTTAACAAACGCCCCACGATGCTTGATAGCCCGTAAACAGCAGTTTGCTTCATTAAATTCCTAATAGGATTTGACATTAGCTCCTAAAATTAGCTTTGCGTTTTTCTAAAAATGCACTGGTTCCTTCTTTGAAATCAGCTGTGCCAAAACAAAGGCTAAACTGCTCTATTTCGGTTTGATAACCATTCTCACCATCTGTAAAACCGGCATTTACAGCTTTTATTGCTGCACTTATTGCCAATGGGGAATTTTGAAGTATTTTTTGGGCAATTTCTTGGCATTTTGGTAATAACTCGCTTAGCTCAACAACATAATTTACCAAGCCCAAATACAAAGCTTCCTCTGCTTTTACCATGCCCGCGGTAAAAATCATTTCGTTTGCCTTTCCTTTTCCAACTAATTGCGCCAAGCGTTGTGTGCCGCCATAACCAGGAATTAGTCCGAGAGATACTTCAGGAAGTCCCATTTTAGCATTATTCGATGCAAGCCGAAAATGTGCAGCCATTGCTAATTCTAATCCTCCACCCAAAGCAAAGCCATTTATTGCAGCTATCACTGGTGTTCCCATATTTTCAATAAAGCTAAAAAGTGTCTGCTGACCAATCATTGCTAATTCCCCACCTTGTGAAATTGTGAAATCAGCAAATTCCTTAATGTCTGCTCCTGCTACAAAAGCTTTTTCTCCACTTCCTGTAATTATTACTACACCTACTTCACTGTCTTTGTCTGCACTATCTAAAGCACTGTGCAACTCTGAAATCGTTTCCTTATTCAAGGCATTTAATTGGCTTGGGCGATTAATCGTAATTGTTGTAACTTTTTCAGTTGTTTGGACAAGAAGGTTTTGGTACATAGCGACTATTTTGGCTTAAAGATAAGCGAAAATATTATTTCAAGGAGAAGGTGCATATTTATTAAGAATTATAAATGTAAAAAATCAACTAACTTTGTTGAAATTTGAATTTTTAACCTTTGATTTTAAAATATTGCTAGATGAAATTTTTATTTTTTTCATTATTATTTCTTTTATTTTCAATGCAATATGGACGTTCGCAGCAACTTGTAATGTCCCTTGAATGGATTTGTTCAACAACAAATACTGCAGATTTTCAAGTGCGGCTAACAAATACTGGTTCAGTTCCATTGACATTCAATGCTCTAATTGTTCGTGGTGTTCATGCTCCAACATTAACAACGGGGGCAATATCATGGCAGGCATTGAATGATAATACTATTCCTGAATGGTTAGCTTGGCCACAATTCACTACTAATTTAGCGTATAATGCAATTACTAGACAATTAAATTTCTCGTCAAACGTGACTATCTTTACCTCTGGAACGGCGCCACTTATTGCTCCAGGATCTAATGTAATTGTTGGTACTTTTAGAATGTTTACATCTACAACCTGGGTACCAAACAGCAACTTTAATTTTGTATGGTCTCCAACAGGAGCCGTAAATTGCTATTTACCTAGCATGACTACTGTAACTAGCTTTCAACAAACTGGTTTCTCCAGCAATATTATTTGTGGTCAATGTTTAACTGTTAACGCATCAATTGTCCAGCCACTAAATTTAAGTGCACCTACAAGTCCTGCAAACCAAAGTTTTTGTAGTGCCTCAACTGTGTCTGATTTGAGTGCAAGTCCTCTTTATATTAGTCCTCAAATCGCTTCTATTTTATGGTATGATACTCCAACTGGAGGAACAGCATTAAATCCAACAAC
>RFPM01000034.1 GCA_009926125.1 Flavobacteriales bacterium
TTTTTGGATCATTAATTTCCATAGGAATTTCATCCTGTGAAAAATATGTTCAATCTACCCCTGAAGAAATTAAAAATCAGAGTGATATTGCTGAAGTAACACCTGATAAATTCTACCAAGGGAAAGAAATTAACTTTACTCTAAAGGACAAAGATGCAATAATTCAGTTAACTAAACGTTTTGTTAGTTATACAGATCACCATGTCATGGCTCTTAAAACTAGCATTTATGACTTCCAAGATCCTGATGTTAACGCTGGGTCGTGGCTTTTTGAAGCGGCTTCCAATTATTTGGAAAACAGTAACTCAATCGTATCTGAAAATGATTTTGTAAATTTTACTATTATTATTGATAAAAAAACAACTGGAGAAATGAGAGGTGCTGATTTGGTTGCAAAATTCAACGCTTTCATTTCTAATATAGAAAGTTATAGAGCATCTGAGGGTTATTTACCAAAAGTTATAGATATACGAATTGGTTATGATCATTCAAATGAAATAGAATTAATAGCGAGTGTTTCATTTGGAGTTGAAGCAGTAAATCCATTCTACACTTTTCCGAATTTCAATGTGTCATATCAAGATGCTGCAACTATTTATTTAACCAACTCAGTATCAAATGCAGTAAGGCAATTGAACCAAGGATATATACAAGTGACAGGAAATTCTACATCACAAACATTAAACGGGATATTTTTGTCAAGCGTCGTTCAATATGACACCTTTATTCACAACGATATTAATGGAAACCACTTTTTTTTGAGCAATAGTACAAATTATCCGCATACATTATTCCAAGATGAACATGATAGACTTTATGCAAAAATATTAAGCTATTGTAACGAACCATTCAACACAATACCAACTAATAAATTGTGGAGTCTTAATGTTTCACCAGATTTGACACTTGGAATACCTCCGGTATTTGTTCATTACGTTTCAATTATTAAAATCGCTGATGTTAATGTTATGTAAACAATTTTTAAACCACCTAAAGACAATTGTTTGTTTTCAGGTGGCTATATTAATTCATTTATCTATTTTCTCACAGGTTCATCAAACTGAAGTATTAACATCAACGAAACATTTGGATATGGTATCTGAAATGTTTCAAGTAGATGATAGCATATTAGTTGTAACCATTTCAAATTTCCCTAAACCACCTATTCCCCCTGCATTTGCGTTGAATGAGGATTCAGTGATTTGCAAAATTGGTTTGATCAATTTAACTACTAAACAAAAGAGACTAATACCATTAAAAGGTAATTTAGATAGTATGGAGTTGTTTTTAGTCGGATCTTATTCAATTAACGATACTTTTTACTTTTTGACAAGAAAAATTAGTCGAAATGAACCTCCTAATGGATCTCAAACGGATTCATCTAGTTTGTTCGTATATCAAGTATTTTCCGATACAATAGAAAAAGTCCTTACGCTTCATCAGAATTTTGAAAGTGGAGATCAAAATGGATTTTCCTTTTCAAATTTAAATAACAACATTATTCATGTTCACACCTTGCCATCTAGTATATTTAATGATTATCGCATAGCTGAATACAATTTAAATGGAGATATTGTTGAAATATCTGACACTTTAACTGGTTTTATGATGAAAGGGGTAATTCAAAACCCACTAGACTCAACTTATCATGTTTTTTTTAAGAATAGGACGAGTTTCAAATTAGACAAAAATTTACAAATCATTGGACAATCATTTTCATTGAAAGAAGAAACGACCAATCGTCCTTTTGATGTCTCCTATTTTCGTTCGAGAATAGCTGCAAGCCCTCAATTTACAGGTATTCTCAAATCTTCAAATATTGGTGATTCAGTGTGTGTCGCAACAATGCATTTGATTAATGATTCATTGGTAGTAGCAGATTGGAAAAAATTGGTACTTTATGAACCAATTAATTCTCCAACGAACTATGTATATGCACAACAACAAAATGAATCTAATTTTATGCAGAATTACTTTTTTGCATACGACAGAAAGATATGTATACTAGGAGATCCAAATTGCATTTCTACATTTAAAGTTGTTAAACATGATACAATTAATAATACTGTCTGGGAACTAGAATTTGGAGGAGATGCTGGGTATGTAGTTTCAAATGTATTGGCACTTAAAGATTCAGGTTGCATTGTAGTTGTTTATAGAACTGCGCCTGGCGCAAATGAATATGATGCCTACTATGTTCACATTGATAAAAATGGAAATGTAACGGACAATTTTTTACCTATTCTTGGAAACGAGGAATTAACTATTCCAGTGAAGGAGACATTTTCTGTATATCCGAATCCTACAACTGGATTGTTGAGTTTAGATAATTTACAGTTAACCCAAAAAGCAAAATCAATTTTTGTAATGGATTTAACTGGAAAAGTTCTTATCAATAAAGCTTTTGAAAAAACGATTAATGTTTCTTTTTTAGAATCAGGTACATACATTTACCGTTTGGAAGATAAAAGTGGGAAATTCTATGATATCAAATTTCTCAAAAATTAGCAATTATAATCCAACATCTAAATGTTCTAGATTATAAAATGAACTGTTTGGCATGTAACAATACTAAAATTGCATGAATTGGAAGTAAAGCATTGTTGTTTTCAAGGTCCGTAACTTTTTTTGTAGCCCTTGCAAATGATTAGGGTTGTTTTGTTCGCTTCGAGTGCCTCAGCAAGCAAGAATAAAACAACTTTGTATAGGCTTGATTTTATTTTTTTTGAAGTTGGGGAGGGAGATAAGGAGGAAGCGGTTTAAACCAAGATATTTTAGCAATCCCATTTTGAAGGAATTCTTCCTGTTTTCAGCAAGATTGTGTATTAACGTATCTTTCATGCACGCGTTTGAATATTCAGCATTCTCGTGTACTTTTTGAATTGCATCCAGCATTTCATCCAATGTACATTCTTTTAATAAATAGGTATCAACACCATCATTTAAGACGTCAAATGCGATTTCATAATCATCATGCATTGTCAACATGACAATTTTAATTGACGACCCCATCTCTTTAAGTTCTTTGACGGTTTGAATGCCATTCATAATTGGCATATCAAGGTCCAATAAAACCACATCAATTTCTTTTTCTTTGATCTAAGAATTCTTGACCGTTTGTAGCATCAAATACAAGGTCAAGTTCTGGAATCGTGCTAAGCATCGCACATATCCCTTTTCGTACTACAAAGTGATCTTCAACTAAGGCAATTTTGATTTTTTGATTTGGTTTCTAAACGATATCGAATGTTTACAAGGCCTAAGCTATCTGAATCTTTTGACAAATTGTTAAAATCACGTTGCGCTAATGCTATCCCATTGTGTTGAATTTTTAGTATGAGAACTCCCGCTTCTAAGTTGAGGTTCATTTCAATGTTTGATGGGTAACTGTGTTTTATTAAATTTGTTATTAGTTTACTCGTTATGTAGAAATATTGTGTTATAATCTGATCTGAAAGTATCAGTTTATCCGGTAAGTGATAGGTAACTTTTGGAATTACTTTAGCAATATATCTCTTTGGAGTTTGTTGAACTTTATATCTTTGTAAAATAATTTACCAAAATGGAATACAATTTTCGGGACATAGAACATAAATGGAGAACTTTTTGGGCTGAGAACCAAACGTATAAAGTCACCGAAGATAATTCGAAAGAAAAGTTTTATGTTTTAGATATGTTTCCTTATCCATCCGGTGCTGGCTTGCATGTTGGACATCCCTTAGGTTATATTGCTTCAGATATTTATGCGCGTTATAAACGCCTAAAAGGCTTCAATGTATTACATCCGATGGGTTACGATTCTTTTGGTTTACCTGCTGAACAATATGCAATTCAAACTGGTCAGCATCCTGCAAAAACTACCGAGAATAATATTGCTAGATACAGAGATCAATTGGATAAAATAGGATTCTCATTTGATTGGTCGAGGGAACTTAGAACGTCTGATCCAAGTTATTACAAGTGGACACAATGGATTTTTAAATTGCTATTTAATTCTTATTATGACTTATCAAAAGATAAAGCAATTTCAATTGATACATTAATTCAAGTCTTTGAGAAATCAGGAAATATAGATATCCAAGCTCTTGCAGACGATTGTGATCTTTTTTCTGAAATTGAGTGGCAAAAATTTAGCGACCATCAAAAAGAAACTACTCTTCAAAAATACCGGATAGCCTATTTGGCTGATACTTGGGTAAATTGGTGTCCTAAATTAGGGACTGTTTTAGCAAACGATGAAATTGTGAATGGTTCGTCTGTTCGAGGAGGTTTTCCAGTTGAACAAAAACTCATGCGTCAGTGGTCCATGCGAATTAAAGCGTATGCTGAACGCTTATTGGTTGGTCTTGATAAAATTGATTGGTCTGATTCTATAAAAGAACAGCAACGAAATTGGATTGGCAAATCAAAAGGAGCATCCCTTACTTTTAATGTGGAAAATTCAGATTTGAAAATAGAAGTTTTTACAACACGTCCAGATACTGTTTTTGGTGTAACTTTTATGGTCCTTGCACCTGAGCACGAATTTGTAAAAGAAATAACAACGGCATCCCAAAAACAGCAAGTAGAGGATTATATTAAGTCTGCAGCTTTAAAAACGGAGAGAGATCGGCAATCAGATGTGAAGAATATTTCAGGAGCTTTTACTGGAGCATTTGCTCTTCATCCATTTACCGGCGAAAAAATTCAAATTTGGATTGGAGATTATGTTTTAGCAACATATGGAACTGGCGCTGTTATGGCAGTTCCATGTGGAGATCAGCGCGATCATGATTTTGCTTCTCATTTTAAATTGGAGATTCGCTGTATTTTTGAGGGAATTGATGTTTCCAAAAATGCGTATTCGGAAAAAGAGGCGCTTATTGCGAATTCTGAGTTCTTAAATGGACTAGAGGTAAAAGCTGCAATGGAGAAATGCATTGAAATTATTGAAGAGCGTAATTTAGGAAAAGGAAAAATAAATTTCCGTTTAAGAGATGCTGTTTTTTCAAGACAACGCTATTGGGGAGAACCTTTTCCAATTTTTTATAAGGATGAAATTCCTCAATTAGTGGCGGATAAAAATCTACCGATTGAATTACCTCTCGTTGATAAATACTTACCTACAGAAGATGGTGAGCCTCCTTTAGCTCGTTCAAATCCCAAAGATTGGAATTATTTTGAGGGCGATAGAATGGAATACAATACTATGCCGGGGTGGGCTGGAAGCTCTTGGTATTTTTTGCGCTACATGGATCCAACAAATGAAAATGAATTTGTTGCACGCGAAAAAATTGATTATTGGAACAATGTTGATTTGTATATCGGCGGCTCAGAACATGCTACAGGTCATCTTTTGTATGCAAGGTTTTGGACAAAGTTTTTATTTGATTTGGGTTTTTTACCTTTTGATGAACCCTTCCAAAAATTAATAAATCAGGGGATGATTCTCGGTAGAAGTAGTTTTGTTTACCGCATTCAAGGGACAAATACGTATGTCTCAAAAGGAAAAATAGGGAATTCAAATGTCCTTCCAATTCATGTAGATATTAGCTTAGTAGACAATGATATTTTGAATATTGTCCGATTTAAAAATTGGCTGCCAGAATTCAAAAATGCAGAATTTATCATGGAAGATGATGGTTTCTATTTGTGTGGTTCTGAAGTTGAAAAAATGTCTAAGTCAAAGTTTAATGTTCAAACCCCTGACGAATTAGTGGATAAATTTGGTGCTGATACACTTCGTATGTATGAGATGTTTCTTGGACCTTTAGAACAAAGCAAACCTTGGGATACAAAAGGAATTACAGGCGTTCACGGATTCTTGAAAAAATATTGGCGTTTGTTTCATGCAAACACTGGTTTTTCTGTTTCTAATGAAGAACCAAGTAAGGAATCACTTAAGACAATTCACCACACAATTAAACGTATTCAAGAAGATTTAGACCGTTATTCCTTCAATACTTGTATTTCTACATTGATGATTTGCGTGAATGAACTTACAGATCAAAAGTGTAATAAGCGACAGATTTTAGAACCACTAACAATTCTTTTATCTCCTTTTGCTCCTCATATTGCCGAAGAAGTTTGGAGTTTATTAGGACATCCTCCTGGCTCTATTTCTTATGTGCAATTTCCAGTTTTCGAACAAAAATATTTAGAGGTTTCAGAATACGATTATCCTGTTTCATTCAATGGCAAGTTTCGCTTAAAAGTCACCTTACCTTTAAATATGACTGCTGCAGAAATTGAATCTCATGTTTTAGGACTCGAGCAAGTAAGCAAATGGTTAGAGGGCAAACAACCTAAGAAAGCGATTATCGTTCCTGGGAAAGTCATAAATTTCGTTTTAGGATAGAAATCTTTTTTCTTTCCTGCCTTGAAATTTCCTTTTTATTGGGAAGAATCTATTGATTTCATTTAATCCTATAAATTTAACCAACTCTTAATATTTCAAAACAACAAACCCATGTTTTATTACATCTTCACCACCTTCATAAGTAGCTTTAATTCGATAGAAATAGGTTCCTTCTTCTACTAGATTTCCATTCGAAGTTTTTCCATCCCATCCGCCTGCGGCATCAGTAAATTCATAAATAACATTTCCCCATCTGTTAAGTATAACACAATTAAAATCTACAATTCCTGTAGTATTGACAGAGAAAAAATTATTTCCTACATCTGAGGACAAAACAATAATATTTGGTGCGGAAATGTCACATGGTTTAATACCGATAGTTGCTGTGTCTATTTTCTCATAACAGGCATTTTGAAGGTGAAATATATAAGATCCTGCACCAGAAATTACTCTTGGAATATCAGTTGATCCATTTTCCCAAAACCAGGTTGTACTTGGTGTATAATTAGCTTGTAAGGTCCATTCGCTATGTAATGTGTCAATTGCGGTATTGAGTATTAAAGGATTTAATTCAAAACTAGAACCTGGGCAGATATTTGTATCTAGAACCTGCGTATAAATATAAGGAAGGAATTCAATATTCGCTGTTAATGTAACATCACAAGCATTATCAGTAAATGAAACAGGGTAAATTCCTGCATATTCTGTAGAAATCTGGGGATTATTTGCGAATGAATCTGAAAAATAAATTAAAGTATCTGAAGAACTCCACACTCCACCAATAGATGAGGTTGTTCCAGCTACTTGGTAAACATAATCGCAAGCAATTGGATCCATATCAATAGTTGGCAAGGCAATAAAAGTAATCGTAGATTGGGTAGCATAATTGCAGGAATTATCTGTAAAAATGATTTGATAAACTCCTGGATTATTTGCTGAAATTTGTGGGTTTAGGATTGAAGAGCTTGGTGAAAAGGTTATGTTGTTCGATGGATTATTTGATAAATAACTCCAAGTCCCCCCAGATAAATAAACATTAGTGCCAGAAGAAGTATAAGTTAAAGCACACAATGCAGTATCGTTAAAAATAGTTGGATTTTCTGGATAAATAATATTTGTACTCAAGGTTTGTAAACAAATATTATCTGTAAAACTTACAATGTATGTCCCTGGTGAAGCAAAAGTAATTAATGGTGATAAACTGTTTGTATTATTGAATAGTACTTGATTTGAAGTGGAACTCCATGTACCTCCACTGGAAATAGCAGCAGGAACTTGGAATATAGAATTACATATTAAAGTATCTTCAAAAATAATAGAAGCAGCGCCACCAGTAATGGAAAAAGTTGTATCATTTGAACAATAACCTAATGAATCTACTAGAGAAATTGTGTAGGTTCCACTTGATAAATTATTTGTGAATAATGAATCTTGAGCAGGATTATTTAAACTCCAGTTAACGGAACTATAATAATTTTCATTAGGAATTGTTAATGTTACAAATGTAGCAGGTGGACAAAAACTTAATGCCCCTTGCAAATTTACAGCAAATGGTTGCATTATAACAAATAGTGAATCTATTCTTTTATAGCAACCATCTGTACTAACAGTTAATCCGTATGTCTGAGATGCGCTTATCGAATTGGTCGGCATTGTAGAAAAATCATCCCAGAGATATGAATCATACGGGCCATTACTTACAGAAAGATTGGCGTTACCACAATTTACCGAAGCAATTATCGCTGCATTATTAATATTACTTAGTATGGTGTCAATTACAACAACAAAGGATAGTGTAGTAACTCCAGGAATTGGTGTTGCATTGTCTGTTGCAGTGATAGTTATAGTATAATTCCCGATTGTTGCAAGATCTCCAATAGCACGTAAAATGAGTGAACCAGTATTTCCTGGAATATTTGCAATTTCTTGTAGAGTTGTAAGTCCACCATTATTAAATGTTATAGTTGTCGACTGATTTACCTCGGGAGATAAGAAATTAATAGCAAAATCTGCTGTGTCTCCTGCAGCACAAACCCGAAAGGTATCGCAGCTCGCTATACCATCTGGAATTGGAGGAATGTTACCGCTAAAAGAGGCATCGAATGCAAAGGATTTATAATCTAACCAATCAATACCATCTGGATTCCCCAAAGCGCCATCAAAATCATTTCCAGGATGATCAAATCTGCTAATTAAAAAGTAGGATATGCCATTTCCTTTATTAGCACCTGCTGTTGCTGGGATACCCCCAAAACCATTAATTCCTTGCGATGCACTACCGGTTGTCCAATCCATATTTTCATAGCAAAAAGCAACATTTCCGCCTTCAATTACAGGGTCAATCCCATCTGATATGATCAATTGAAAAGTATTTCTTTTATCCCCTTGAGTGTTAAAATATCCAACATCTTCCCAATTAACATACATTGCTGAAGGAGTTATTTTATAAACCACTTGTCCATTAGGTATAGTTGAACCAGTTGACGGTCTTGTGTCAACATCTCCCCAAAAAGGAGCAACTATTGCACCATTAACAGAGGAGGGGAAAGCTGTAGCGCTATAAGTTCCCATTGGGCCTGTAAAAGTTAAATTCCCATTGTTATTAATGTACAATGCGGTGTATAACTGACCATATAAATTAAATGAAAACGGAATTTGAATCAGGGCAGATGATCCGTCATCATTGGGTAGCATAGCCATATTATAGCTAGCATCTGGTTGAATATAACACTCGCAGGCATTTGCTTTTTCCTGGCTTCCTGGCTTGGGCTTCTTATTTTTTACTGGTTTTGTTATAGAAATACTTGGATTTGAAATCACATTAACTTTGCCAAGCTGACCGCTAGCTTTCAATTGATTATAAAGAGGAGAATCTACAAGAACTTGGGCTATAATAATTTTAGAGGTAAAGACCATTAATAATAAAATAAGTTTTTTCATGATTTAATTAATTTGATAATTAAGACGCAAATTGTTAAAAAAAAGTTGCTTTTAAATAGAAATGACCAACTAATTCACCTATCAAAGTTAATAATTTAGTTAGTTTTGTATGGTAGAATTAAGATAAATTTAAAATCATGGAAATAGTAAAATTAGAGGGGATTGCTTCTCAAGTTAGAAGAGATATTGTTCGCATGGTATCGGCTGTTAATTCAGGTCATCCTGGCGGTTCTTTAGGCTGCACAGATTTTTTGACATTTTTATATTTTGAGGCGATGAACCATTCAGCTACTCCATTTTCGATGGATGGAAAAAATGAAGACTTATTTTTTCTTTCTAATGGACATATTTCTCCAGTTTGGTATAGTATTTTAGCGCGTTCAGGATATTTCCCTGTTGCAGAATTAGGTACATTTAGAAAATTATCTTCACGCTTGCAGGGTCACCCTTCAACAGATAAAAAATTACCTGGAATTCGAATGGCTTCAGGTTCTCTGGGACAAGGATTATCAAATGCCCTTGGTGCAGCGCAAACAAAAAAATTAAATAATGATTCTTCAACGATATTTACACTTCATGGTGATGGAGAATTACAAGAAGGTCAGATTTGGGAAGCGGCAATGTACGCAGCGGCAAATAAAGTAGATAACATAATTGCGACAATTGATTTTAATGGCAGGCAAATTGATGGGGATGTAGAAAATGTTTTGTCTTTGGGCAATCTTGAAGCAAAATGGGAAGCTTTTGGATGGGAAGTACTTTCAATGAATGGACATGATTTTGAAAATATTAGAGAAATTATGACTCTTGCAAAAAGTAAATTAGGAAATGGGAAACCCATTGTAATTATTATGAAAACAGAAATGGGACAAGGTGTTGACTTTATGGTAGGTTCACATAAATGGCATGGTATTGCCCCTAATGCAGAACAGCTTGAAGAAGCATTAAAGCAACTTGAAGAAACCCTAGGAGATTATTAGTGAGAAAAGCACTATTCATATTTTTCGTTTGCCTATCTGGTATTTTATATAGTCAGAAAACAACGCGTATTCTCTTTATTTTGGATGCTTCAAATAGCATGAACTTAGATTGGGATAAGCAAACACGTATGGCTGCCGCTAAAGAGATATTGTCCCAAGCCATAGAGAAATTAAGAGGTGTTGAAGATTTAGAAATCGCCTTGAGGGTTTATGGTCATCAGTCAATGATAAATAATGAAATACAAGATTGTAATGACACAAAATTAGAAGTTCCTTTTGGAAAAGATAGAATTGATGCTATTAAACTAAAAGTGAAAGGTTTAACCGGAAAAGGAGCTACTCCAATTGCTCGTTCCTTAGAAGCTGCAGCAGGTGATTTTCCTGATACTCTTGCGCGCAATTTTATAATTTTAATAACAGACGGCTTAGAATCATGTGATAATGACCCTTGTGTAGTTGCAAAAAAATTAAGGGAAAAAGGAGTAAAAGTTACACCGTTTGTTATTGGGCTTGGAATGGATCTTTCTTATTTGGAAAAATTTAATTGTATTGGCACATTTATAGATGCTGAAAGCAAAGACTCCTTTAAAACTGTTCTCACAAATATCATCCAAAAGACCTTAATAAACACAAGTGTTCAGATAAATTTAAATACAACTTTAAAAACTCCAACTGAAACTAATGTAAGCATATTTCTCTATGAAGCAGGTACAAAAAAGCTAAAATATAGTTTTATGCATACTTTAAATCGGTATGGAAATCCTGACACCCTAATTTTAGATCCTACTTTGAAGTACGATTTGGTAGTTAATACACTTCCTAAGCTAGAAAAAAAGAACCTATCAATAAAACAATTCATGCACAATACAATTGAAGTAGATGCAGGACAGGGATTCTTAAAATTTAGCAGTGCAATTTCTAATGAGATTTCTAATCTTAATATGCGTGTTATGCTGAAAGGTCAAACTACTACTTTGAATGAACAAACATTAAATTCAACTCAAAAATACCTTGTTGGATCGTATGATGTTGAAATTTTTACACTTCCTAGAACCTACAAGACCATAGAAATCACACAAAGTAAGACAACAACAATTAATGTTATTGCGAGTGGAACTTTAAATTACACTGCTGAAAAAGGTTTAATAGGGCAGATTTTTACTGATAAAGGAGACCAAACATTTGAGTGGGTGTGTGATTTAAAAGAGGGTTTTAATAAAGATTTATGGAATCTGCAACCCGGTTCATATAAAGTTATTTATCGCGAAAAAGACCAAAAATCTATAGCATATACTAAAGAAAAGAATTTTAAAATAGAATCAAATAAATCAATATCATTAAATTTATAAGTATGTCATTTGAAGTTTTAGGGAACAAAGATACCCGCTCAGGTTTTGGAGAAGGCCTATCAGAATTGGGAAAAACAAATATAGATGTTGTTGCACTTTGTGCCGATTTAACAGGTTCTCTAAAAATGGACGCTTTTCAAAAAGACCATCCAGAGCGGTTCTTTCAAGTGGGGATTGCCGAAGCAAATATGATGGGAATGGCTGCAGGAATGACAATCGGAGGTAAAATTCCATTCACAGGAACTTTCGCTAATTTTTCAACTGGGAGGGTCTATGACCAAATTCGGCAGTCAATTGCTTATTCTCAAAAAAATGTAAAAATATGTGCTTCACATGCTGGCTTGACATTGGGAGAAGATGGCGCTACACATCAAATTTTAGAAGATATTGGAATGATGCGAATGTTACCAAATATGACTGTTATCGTGCCCGCAGACTTCAATCAAACAAAACAGGCGACAATTGCTATTGCTAAGCACTATGGGCCAGTTTATTTGAGATTTGGTAGACCAGTAATGCCAATTTTTGTGAAACCAGACGCAGAATTTATTATTGGGAAAGCAGATGTCCTTCAAGAAGGAACAGATGTTACTATCATTGCTTGTGGACACTTAGTTTGGAAATCGATTGAAGCAGCAAAAATTTTAAGTGAACAAGGAATTTCAGTTGAATTAATTAATATGCATACCATAAAACCTTTGGATGCTGCAGCTATTTTAAAATCAGTGGCTAAAACTTCTTGCGTAGTTACTGCAGAAGAACACATGCGTAATGGTGGCCTCGGAGAAGCAGTAGCGCAAGTGCTTGGAGAACATTTACCACGACCACATGAATTTATTGCAGTAAATGATACATTTGGTGAAAGCGGCTCACCAATGGAATTAATGACGAAATATGTTATTGACACGCAGAATGTTGTAGCTGCTGCTTTAAAAGCAATAAGCCGAAAATAAGATTTTCTTAAACGTGTAAAGCACGATTTTCTGTAGCTGCTAGTGCTGCCTCTTTAATGCCTTCTGAGTATGTAGGATGAGGGTGACAAATACGAGCCATGTCTTCAGCTGATGCATGAAATTCCATTGCAGTAACGGCTTCCATTATTAAATCTGCTGCACGAGCGGCAATCATGTGTACCCCTAAAACCTCATCTGTTTTAGCATCTGCAATAATTTTTATAAATCCTGCTGTATCCATACTTGCCCTCGCACGACCTAAGGCTTTAATTGGAAAACTTCCAACTTTGTAGGATATGCCAGCTTCTTTTAATTCTTCTTCTGTTTTTCCTACTGCAGCAATTTCAGGCCAAGTGTAAACAACTCCTGGAATTAGATTGTAATTAATGTGTGGTTTTTGTCCAGCAAGAAATTCAGCGACATAAACTCCTTCATCCTCTGCTTTATGAGCTAGCATCATACCACGAACAACATCGCCAATTGCATAAATATGAGGGACAGCAGTTTGTAAATTGTTGTTTACCTCAACTTGCCCGCGAGCATTAAGTGCTAGTCCAGCATTTTCTATGTTTAGTCCACTTGTGAAAGCTTTTCTTCCGACAGCAACTAAGCAATAATCTGCTTCAAAATCCACAGATTCACCTTTTTTATTGATTGCCGTCAGGACAACTGACTTCCCCTTATTCACAACCTTTTGAACTTTGTGTTCTAGCTGAAATTTAAAGCCATCTTTTTTTAATATTTTAATGAATTCTTTACCAATAGCGCCATCCATTGCGGATAATATAGAAGGTGAATTTTCAATTACTTCTATTTCTGAGCCTAATCTACCATAGACAGAACCCAATTCTAGACCGATAACGCCACCTCCAATAATGAGCATTTTCTTCGGAATTTCTTTTAAATCCAGGGCCTCTGTTGAGGTTATGATACGTTTTTTATCTGGTTCCATTCCTGGAAAATAATTTGGCTTAGAACCTGTGGCAATTATGATATTTTTACCTTGAATTTTTGTTTCTTTCCCATCTGCTGCTGTAACTTTCACGTTATTTTTGTCGATAAATGAACCTAAACCAATATGAACATCAATTTTGTTTTTATCCATTAAAAATTTGACCCCTGCGCACGTCTGACTCACCACATCATTTTTGCGTTGAATCATTTGCTTTAAATTTGCTTTAAGGTCTTTTAGTTCTATTCCATGTTCGCCAAAAGTATGTTTTGCATTATTAAAGTGCTCTGATGAATCCAATAAAGCTTTTGAAGGAATACAACCTACATTTAAGCAAGTGCCACCCAAGGTAGCGTACTTTTCAATAATTGCAGTTTTCATTCCAAGTTGCGCACAACGAATTGCAGCAACATATCCACCAGGTCCAGAACCAATTATAATTACATCGTAAGAGTTCATATTT
>RFPM01000035.1 GCA_009926125.1 Flavobacteriales bacterium
CCATAACGTATTTCATGTGGTCATAACCAAAAGAAAGAGCCCATTTTTTTTTAAAATTAAAACCTATTCTGGCGTTAAATTGGGGAACAGTAAGTGTTGATGGATCTACATACGTTATAAAATCTGGAGAAGGCCGATCTGTAGCTTGAACTCCCGCCAAAGAAAAATCATATCCCGGACCAAAAAAACTTATTTTGCTGTCAGTATAAAAACTTCGATTGTAGCCCCAATAAACAAACATAGCGCGCTTTGCTTGTGAATCTTTACTTGTTTTTTGACTTGCACCGAGAAACGGTAAAAAGATTAAAAATGATATAAAAATTAAGGTTTTCATCTCGCAATTATTTTTATCCATTCTTCTTGAGAAAGTATTTTTTCCAAACGGAAATGTGCTTTTTTGTCTTTGCTAAACCATTCCACTAAGCCCAATCCTTCTGCAAATAAAGAAAGCATTTCAGCTTGATTAGCTTGTTCTTTTCTTGTGTATGGATTTAATACTGTTTGGATTATTTTATCACTGAAAACTAATGTTTTTGTATTTTTTTCTAGAATAACTATTGATTTTTTTTCTATAAATTTTCTTTTCTTTTCATATAAAATTACTGTTGAATCTGTAAGTCCTGAAAATTTTGAAGCAAACCAAAGCTCTTCGTTCAGATCCATGGGGAATAATCCGTTTTTATAAATAAATGCTTTTTCTTTTTGTTGAAAGCGATTTACAACCATGTGATCTAAGACATTTAACGAGTCAATGTTATAATTTAGAGCTTCTAAAATTCTAAAATCGCTAGAATAACGCTCAACAATTATGTGGTCTCCTGCTTGATCAGTAATCGTATAAATCCGATGAAATTCTTCCTCTAATCCATTCACAATATTTCGATATAAATAGACTTGTGGTTCCGATTTTAGCTGATAAAAATAAGCTGCATTCGGATTTATAGATTTAAAATCTGGTTTAGAAGTACATCCGAAAAATAAAATAGGGGTTAAACCTAAAAATAGCAAGCGCAAATAACTCATTTTGTCATCTTTAAAAATGATACTTCTTGTTCAGTTAAGTGACGGTAATACCCGCGAGGTAGATCTTTTTTTGTAAGCCCTGCATATTGCACGCGGTCTAATTTTACAATCTGGAACCCTAATGCTTCAATAAGTCGACGGACAACTTGTTGCTTCCCAGAGCGAATTTCAACACCTACTTCTCTCGAAGTTCCGCCTTCTACATATTCTGCTTTTTCTGCTTTTGTCTTGCCGTCTTCTAAGTCTATTCCTTTTAAAAGTTTTTCTAAATCTTCTTTTGAAACAGGTTTATTTACTTCGATATGATACATTTTTGCTGCTTGGTAACGAGGATGCGTTAATTTCTTCGCCATGTCGCCATCATTGGTAAATAACAACAGGCCTGTTGTATCTTTTTCCATTTTTCCCATAGGAAAAATCTGTTCCTTACACGCTTTATTTACAAGCGACATAACTGTTTTTCGACCTCTTGGATCGTCTATGGCGGTAATATAACCCTTAGGCTTATTCAATAAAACATAGCGCTTGGTTCCGAGATTAATCGTTTCTCCATCGTATTGAATAACATCTGTAGGCTGAATTTTAAATCCTAATTCAGTAACAACTTTTCCATTGACACTAACAACACCCGTTTGAATTAAAACATCCGCTTCCCTACGAGAGCAAATTCCAGCATTTGACATGTATTTATTCAAGCGAACATTCTCTTCTCTAAAAGACGGAAGAGGATCTCCTTTCTTAACTTTTATTTTATAATCTATGTACTTTCGTTTGTCCCTATCAGTTACTGTTTTCGTTTTGTCAAGCGGGGTTTTCTCCTTTACTTTCTTAGAAATACTTCGAGAGCTAACAGGGGTTTTTTGTACGGTAGGTTTTTTTGTTCTCATAATATAGCTACAAAGATAAGGAAAGAGAAGTAAATGTTGCTATTTTCATGTTTTTTGAAAAAATTGAAAGGCTAGAAGTACTAAAAAATAAATTTTTGAATTCCTATCTTTGCACTATGCTCGAGGGTGAAAAAATAAACTTAAGGCAATTTTTACCCTTGAAATACAGTAAAATGTATGTTTTCCGTTTTTGTGTTTACTTTCTTTCTTTTATAATTGCTTTTTATCTGCTGTTTTACCAAAATAAAAATAAGCCAAAGTCTGAAGTCAAAGCTGCTCCGCGTGAAATTCCCATAAAACAAATTGAACCATAATGAAACTGCTATTTTTAATTTTTATTTTGCTTTTTTCAGGTGTAAAAACCCACACTCTTTCCATTCATATTTCAGGGATTTCAAAAATAAAAGGCAGCTTATTTATTGCCATATTTCGGGCAACTGATGATTTTCCAGTTTTCGGAAAACAATACAAGGGAATTGTAAAAGAAGTTGAGGGTAAATCGCAAAATTATAACTTCGATAATTTACCCGAGGGAGAATATGCTCTTGCTATTTATCAGGATGCAAACAGAAATAAAATTTTAGATAAAAATCTACTCGGCATTCCAACAGAAATTTACGGATTTTCAAATAATGCCAGGCGCAACTTTAGTGCGCCATCATTTCAGGAGGCAAAATTTAAGTTAAATAAAGACCTGCAACAAACTGTTTTTTTGAAGTAAACGTTTTTATATTAATAAAATATTTGGGGTAGATATAACTTATCATACAAACTATTTCTTCTTAACTTTGTTTTTAAAAAAGATAGTTAACTCCAATGCCCATTAATTTCTCCTCTTATTGCTTTGACTTATTTAATCGTAAGCGCCTAACGACAATAGAAGTGCATATTGGGAATCTTGTTATTGGCGGAAACAGCCCGCTTTGTCTCCAATCAATGACAACAACTAACACAATGGATACTGAGAAATCAGTTGCGCAATCCATTCGAATGATTGATGCAGGCTGTGAAATTGTTCGCTTAACGGCACCGAGTAAAAACGAAGCTTTAAATTTAAAACACATTCGTGCTTCACTCATAGAAAAAGGTTATTCCGCGCCATTAGTAGCAGATATTCATTTTACCCCAAATGCCGCAGAAATTGCCGCTACACTTGTTGAAAAAGTTCGTGTAAACCCCGGGAATTATGCTGACAAAAAGAAATTCGAGGAAATAATATATACCGATGAAAGTTACGAAGAGGAATTAATACGTATCGAACAGAAATTCACCCCCCTCGTGCTTCTTTGCAAGGAAAATGGAACCGCAATGCGAATAGGAACTAACCATGGTTCGCTTTCCGATCGTATTTTGAGCCGTTATGGTGATACGCCAGAAGGAATGGTGGAATCTGCTATGGAATTTATACGCATTTGCGAAAAAAACAATTATTTTGAACTTGTTATTTCCATGAAAGCGAGCAACACTTTAGTAATGGTGCAAGCATACCGCTTGTTGGCTGCTCAAATGCTAAAAAATGAACGATGTTATCCGCTGCATTTGGGTGTGACAGAAGCTGGAGATGGCGAAGACGGACGCATAAAGTCAGCCGTTGGAATTGGTGCCTTATTGGAAGATGGCTTAGGCGATACGATTCGTGTTTCTCTTACAGAAGAACCAGAATTTGAAATTCCTGTTGCACGAAAATTAGCAGAGAAATACAAAAACGAAAATCACTTTCCTTTGGCAGCATTTTCTGGTGCTTTGCCCTACGACCCATTTTCTTACACTCGGCGTACAGCAAAAAGTATTCAAAATATTGGAGGGAAAAACGTACCTGTTGTAGTAGCCGACTGCTCAAAGAAACAAGAAATTTCACCTGCAAATTTTTATGGGTTTGGGTATAATTATTCTGTTCCATTAGACAAATGGAACCTTCAAGATTTAGCAGCTGATTACGTTTACATCGGAGGAAATAAACTTAATTTCGAAGTGCCTGGTACTTTGGGTGTAATCTGCGATCATGAAAATTGGAGTGCTAATTATAGCAAAAAATCAGGGTTTTATCCACTTGTTTCAGTGGCTGATTTAGATAAATTATCTAGAGATACTAGTGCCTTTTGTATTTTAAAAGCCGAGGAAGAAATTCCTGCTAAAATTGGAGATTTCCCTAATTTAATACTTGTTGTAAGAAGTGATTTTTCGAATAAAACTCAGTTATTTCGCAAATTTTTTATCGCGCTTTCGAGAATGAATTTTGAGCACCCTGTCCTTCTTCAATACAACTCTGATGAAAAAGATTCAGAAACTTTTATCTTGAATGTTTCGAGTGATGCTGGATCAATTTTAATTGATGGTTTTGGTGACGGTCTTTGGCTGAAATCAATCCAAGCGCCAACCCTTGTAAATGCTACTAGTTTTGGGATTTTGCAAGCAACACGAACTCGGATTTCAAAAACGGAGTACATCTCTTGCCCTTCTTGTGGCAGAACTTTATTTGATTTACAAGAAACTACAACAAAGATTCGGCAACGAACAGCACATTTAAAAGGATTAAAAATTGGTATAATGGGTTGTATTGTCAATGGTCCCGGAGAAATGGCAGACGCTGATTATGGCTATGTTGGCACAGGCCCTGGGAAAATTAATCTCTACAAAGAAAGAAATGTAGTAAGGAAGAATGTTGCAGAAGCAGAAGCAGTGCAAGCATTAATCGACCTCATCAAAGAAAATGGCGATTGGGTGGAATTAACACATTGATTTTTGTAATTAAGTTTTATATTTACACTACACTATAAACTAAACCTATGAAAAAACTACTTTTTTTAAGCTCAATTTTCTTGTTTTTAGGAACTACAAATGCTCAGAAAGTTTATTCTGTTAAATACCAAAGTCAAGCTGACGTAAAAGTTTTTGTTGTAAAATACGAAAGTCAAGCAGATCTTAAAGTCTATAAAGTTGACTATGAAAGTCAAGCTGGAAATAACGATGGAAAATGGTTTTTCGTGAACTATGAAAGTCAGGCAAAGAAAAAACTCTTTTTTGTAGATTACGAAAGTCAAGCAGACTTAAAAATCTTTTTTGTGGATTACCAAAGTCAAGCTGGCTGGAAAAACAGTTCTAAAAAACAGCTCTTGTATTAAAGCACTTGGAGAAACTAGAAATTCTTGCCGTTCTTCTCGGTTTTATTTACCTATTTTTAATAGCGCGTAAAAAACGTCTTGCTTGGATATTTGGAATAATAAGTTCTATGCTCTACTGTTATATTTGCAGCAAGAGTAATCTCACTATTCAAGCTTTACTTCAATTAATTTATGTTTTTTTAGGCGTTTTTGCATTTTATAAGTGGGGGAAGCAAGTAGAAATTCAAATAAGAACTATTTCCTGGAAAAAGCATCTTTTAGCACTTATAATTGGATCAATAAGTAGTTTTGCTCTTGGTAGCATTTTTGCAAAAAAAGGACAGTTTTTGCCATTTTTAGATGCTTTTATAGCAGTTTTTGCCATTTTTTCGACATTTTTGGCACTAAAAGGGATTTTAGAGAATTGGATTTATTGGATAATTTTAAACCTTCTTTCGATGTATTTATTTTGGGAGCAAGGGTTAAATTTTTCTGTTTTTCTATTTTTTGGCTATGCCCTTACGGCAGTTTATGGTTTTTATCAGTGGAAGAAAGAATTGAAAGATGGACAAACAACTTAAAATTGCTTTTACAGGGCCAGAATCTAGTGGTAAAACAACCATGGCAGAATTAATTGCCGAAGCATATTCAACCACTTTTATTCCTGAATACGCAAGAGAATTTTTAAAGGATAAAACAACTTACACACTTGCTGATTTAGATAAAATTGCTGAACAGCAGGTAGAACTTTGTAAGTCCTCAAAGAACAAGTTGGTAATTTCAGATACTGAAATGGCTGTGATGCTTATTTGGTCGCAGGAAAAATTCAAGGAAGTATCACCAATAATACAACATTTGTGGGAGTTGCAGGATTTTGACCACCTTTTCCTCTGTGCGCCAGATATTCCTTGGGAAGCAGATAAACTTAGAGAAAATCCCTTGGATCGTGAGCGATTATTTCAGCTTTATGAGGTAGTGCTTGAAAATAGCAAAAAGCCATTTACAATTCTCAAAGGAACAATAGAACAGCGAATTATTGCATGCAAAAAACAGATGGAATTGCTCTTAAAGAAGTAACTTTGCACTGTGAAAAGAATTCTATTTATTGCTTGCTTGCTCTTGGTTTGTGTAACAATTAGTTATTTCATTCTCAATCCTAAAAAACAGAAGCCCCTTCCAATTATCAATCCAAAAGATTTGAATGAAGAAATGGTAGACCCCGAACTTCTGAGAATAGGTCAAGGCCATCAAATTGGCGATTTTAAATTTCAAAATCAAAACAAGAAGACTATTACGCAGAAAGAAATCAATGGGAAAGTATTTGTTGTTGAATATTTTTTTACAACGTGTCTAAGTATCTGCCCCTTAATGAACAAGCAAATGCAGCGAATTCAAGAGAAATTTAAAGGAAATGGAAACTTAAAAATTCTAAGTTTTACGGTTGATCCTGCTATTGACAACACGGATGAGCTAGAGAAATACGCAAAAGAAATGAATGCTAAAGACGGTCAATGGCATTTTCTTACAGGACAAAAAGAAGAGCTATACAGTCTCGCTAGAAAATCTTTTTTCATTTTAAAGCCCGCCGAAGCTGAAAATTTAGGAGATGCCGGAAGTGATTTTATTCACACGAATAATTTTGTTTTAGTAGATCAGAAAAAAAGAATCCGTGGCTATTACGACGGAACTTCAGAAGAGGAAGTGACAAAATTAATGGGGCATATTAAGCAGCTTTTAAAAGAATAAAGTTACCCAAGCCCAAAAAACTATTTCTTAGAATAAGAGTTTTTTAACAGCTCATAAATCCAAATAATTGGAAGTATTAAGCAATAGTTGTAGAATAAATCTTCCAAGGGAATAGTTCCCAATCTAAATCCTACAATGTGATTTTCTGAATACCAAACAATTGGCTCCTCAGTAAATTGGCCTGTCAATATGCCGTTTACAACAAGAAAGGGAATTAGACAAACTATGTAGGTCAAAACAAATTGCGAGAACCATATTTTTTTTTGTTGCACAAGAAAAAGTGTTAAACCAAATGCAAGTGCAGTTGCTGATAAAGTATAATAATTATCTAGGTTAAATAAGGATAAAAGCAAGGCAGAGATTCCAAATACATAGATAAATACGAAGGAAAAGTTCTTTAAAGAAATCAAGGGGAAATAACCCTTTAAAACTTCATGAACAAATAAACAATTGTAGGGAATTACAATAAAAAAAAGGATTTCTTCCAGTGGTAAATGACCAGCATAAATTCCCTGAAGGTATTTTGGAGTAAAACCCCAAACACCGATTGTTGTAAACCATTCATCCCAACAAATAAAAAAAAGTGCAACAAGTAATATACTTGGTAAAAGAAACCGCCAGTTCTTGTAAAAAGCTATTTTCTTATCGAAGCTTAATAAAAATGGACCAATAAATGAAAGGGTGATAACCCAAAAATACAAGCTCATTCTGTAGTAGTTTTTCTATCATAAACCAACTTTGCTTTCTTGTAAAATTCCCACGGGACAAGCAGCATTCCAAAGCATTCTCCCTTTTCTTTTCCTAAATGTTTGTGATGGATTTTATGTGCTTTTCGAATAGCGTAAAAATACGGGTGGTCAATGTCTCTTAACCATTTAAAACGCCGGTGAATATACACATCGTGAATTAAAAAATAAGCCATTCCATAAGCCGCAATTCCATAGCCAATCCAAACGGAGAAATAGTTTCCGTACATCATTCCCAGCATAATGCAAAGCCATGAAGGAATGGCATAAATAAGAAAGAAAACATCATTTTTTTCAAAAAAACCCGGCTCTACTTGATGGTGATCCTTATGGAAATGCCACATTTTACCGTGCATTACAAATTTATGCGTAGCCCAGGCCATGAATTCCATGCCGAAAAAAGTAGCTAATAAAACAAAAGGGCCCCACCAATACATTAAAAACTAAAATTTAAGATTATAAAAAATACAAACATCGTAATAAACAATGTGTCATTGACTTTGTTTTCCTCCCACAAAGAAGTTTTTTGAAATGCAATTTGTAAAAACAAGCCAACTAAACCCCAACAAAGGTAATTATACAAAGGTATAACACCATTTTCCCATGTCCAAAAATCACTTTTCATAGCCACTGGCTCTATTAAAAAATCCAAGGCTACCATTAATAGCGTGGCAATTATAAGCACCCATTTTTTATTTTTAGAAATCCTATTTGCAATCGCAGCCGCTGAAATAGTAACAAGACCCCAATTTAAGCCAATTACTAAGGGGATTCCTAAAAATTTTAGTCCGAGATTTTCGCCGTAGGAATAACTCCCAAATAATAATCCTGTGTGAATACCAATCCATTCAACAGCAAATCCCACTAACCAAGATGCTGCTAGAAATAAATAGAAATCTTTTCTTCTTTGGTCTCTAGCTAACATGATGATAACAAAAGAAAGCGCTAAATTAAAAAAGGTGAGTTTTAAAAATAGCTCCCTTGTTTCAGGAAGGAGAATTCCAACAGTTCCTACCGCATAGAAAATTACTATTAGTGCTTGTAGATACGCTTTTTTTATCATTGTAACCGACCGCGAATAGAATTATCAATTGTCTCCTCTAAAGTATAAAATTGGATTGGAATAGCCTGCATTAACTTGGTTTTATCGTAGACAATATTTTTGTACGAGGAATGTGCTGTTTCAATAGAAAACCCATTTCTTTTTCTAGAAATTTGACTTATAAATTCTAAAACAGTTCCAGCAAATAGACTTAAGGATTTTGGAATAGCAATCTTTGGGGGAGCAGTGTTAAACCGCTTTGATAAAGCCGTGAATAAATACTGAAATGTTACATTCTCTCCGATACAAAGAAACCTTTCAGAAACAATATTTGAATTCATAAGAAGAGAAAGTGCGCGCGCTACATCGCGCACGTCAACAACTGCATTGGATCCACTTGTATAAAATAACATGCCTTTTTTTGCCGATCGAAAGATGGATAAAGATCCTGAGCGCCAATCTCCTGGTCCTAAAATAACACAAGGATTGAGAATTACTGCTGACAATCCTTCTTCTATTCCTCTCCAAACCTCTTTTTCTGCAGAAAATTTGGAAACAGAATAGCCGCTAACATCTGATCCGGGAGCCCAAAGTGTTTCTTCCGTTGTTGCACCATTTGAATTTGAACCAAGCGCTGCGGTTGAACTAACATAGCACAATTTTTTAACACCATTCTTTAGAGAATAATTAACAACATTCGCCGTAGCATTTCGATTTTCTTTCATACATGCTTCAAAATCAGCCTTAAAAAAAGACACTTTTGCAGCGCAATGATAGACGTAATCTACGTTCAGAAAAAGAGATTCTAAACTTTCAGGGTCGTTTAAATCACCTTTAACCCATATAATGTTGGAGAATAGAACTTCTGCATCGGGGGAATTATAGTAATGAAAAAGTTTTTCTACTAATTTAATTTTGTGCTCAGAACGATAAAGTGCCTTACAATTTTCTCCGGCTTCAATAAGTTGAAATAATAAATGACTTCCCACTAAACCTGTTGCTCCGGTAATTAATATCATATGACGAAATTACAAATAATGACCCGGCTTTTACAAAAACAAGGATTTAAGACTTGAAAATAAACGCTATCCCCTCTTGAATTTTTTTGCTGGCTTTTTCCAATTGTGCTTGAGTGTGTGCTTGAGAAATAAAGCCGACTTCGTAGCCACTGGGGCCAAAATAAATGCCTTCATCCAATAAAAATGCATGTAAGCGATTGAAGTTTGTCATATCAGGATTAATTTCTTTTGCTGCAGAAATCGACTTCCTGCCATTAAATGAAAACCAAAAGATTGATCCTAAAGAAACTAATTTTAAGGGATAATTGTTTTCTTCTGTAAAGGCATTCACTTGATTTACCATATAGAGCGCCTTTTTTTCTAACTCTTGATAAAAATTATTTTTTGCGCATTCTTTTAATTGCGCAAGCCCTGCAGCCATTGCAACGGGATTTCCAGAAAGTGTTCCCGCTTGATAAACAGGTCCGTCTGGAGAAACAAAAGCCATAATGTGCTTTTTTGCTGCATAAGCTCCAACAGGCAATCCGCCACCAAGTATTTTTCCGTAAGTTATAATATCTGGAGTGATAGCATACAATTCTGCTGCGCCACCAAATGCTACTCTGAAACCAGAAATTACCTCATCAAAGATTAACAAAATTCCTAATTCAGTACAAATTTCTCTTAAAACTATTAGAAATTGCTTGTCCTGTAAAAGTAATCCATTGTTTGCAGGAATTGGTTCAATAATCACACAAGCGATATCATGAGCAAATTCAGTTAAGCAAGTTCTTAATGTTTCAATATCATTTAAAGGTAAAACCAGTGTTTCATTTGCAAAAATTTCAGGAACTCCTGCGCTTGATGAGGTGCCGAATGTTGCTAGACCACTTCCTGCGTTTACTAAAAGCGCATCAACATGTCCGTGGTAACATCCATCAAATTTTACAATTTTTGTTTTTCCTGTGTAGCCACGAGCCAAACGAATAGCTGACATTACTGCTTCTGTTCCCGAACTTGTAAAACGCATTTTATCGATAAATGGAATTCTTTCTAAAATAAATTGAGCTAAGTCGTTTTCTTTTCTCGTAGGAGCTCCAAAACTTGAGCCATTTTCCAGTGTGCTGACAATTGAATTAAAAACTTGTGGGTGATTGTGGCCTAAAATCAAAGGTCCCCAACTGCAACAAAAATCAATAAATTCATTGTCATCTTCGTCCCAAATTAAGGCTCCATTTCCTTTTTTTATAAACAAGGGTGTTCCACCAACAGACTTAAAAGCCCTAACTGGAGAATTTACTCCACCAGGAAAAAAAGTTTTTGAAGCTTCAAAAAGCCTTGCTGATTCCGTTCTTTTTATGGGACTTGTAATCTTCATTTCTTTGTACATTTGTATCCGAACACAAAATTAGCAATAATCAGTAGCATATGCAGTTTGAAAACAACTTAGAATTTGCGCGTCAATTAGATAACAAAGATCCTTTAAAATCGTTCAGGGATAAGTTTCATTTTCCAAATTTTCACGAAAAAAAAATTCTTTATTTCACAGGAAATTCTTTAGGGTTACAGCCAAAAAAAGCGGCAGAATATATTCAAGAAGAACTTGCAGATTGGGCGAAGTTTGGAGTTGAAGGGCATTTTCATGCAAAACGACCTTGGTACTCTTACCATGAAAATTTATGCGAGATGACAGCAAAAATTGTTGGAGCAAAGCCCGTAGAAGTTGTTGTAACACATTCTTTAACAACAAATTTGCACCTCCTACTCGTTTCTTTTTATCGACCTCAAGGAAAAAGAACAAAAATTATTTGCGAAGCAAAAGCTTTTCCGAGCGATCAATATGTTTTGGAATCACAAGTTAATTTTCACGGTCTAAGGCAAGAAAATATTGTTGAGGTCTTTCCTAGAGCTGGGGAGGAGTTAATTCACTTAGAAGATATTTTAGCAAAAATTCAAGAACTTGGTGATGAATTAGCATTGGTGATGATTGGCGGGGTAAATTACTATACAGGTCAATTATTTGATATGCAAAAAATAACTGCTGCCGCACATGCTGTTGGTGCAATCGCAGGTTTTGATTTGGCGCATGCAACTGGAAATGTAAATCTACAATTGCACGACTGGAATGTTGATTTCGCGACTTGGTGCGGATATAAATACTTGAATTCTTCCCCTGGAGGTGTATCTGGAATATTTGTTCACGAACGACATGCTAATGATTCCTCTATACCGCGTTTTGCAGGTTGGTGGGGACACGACAAAGAAGCGCGTTTTCAAATGGAAAAAGGATTTCAACCCCTAGCCGGAGCGGAAGGTTGGCAATTGAGTAATGCGCCAGTTCTTGGAATGGCAGCACATTTGGCAGCACTTGAAATTTTTGACGAAGCAGGAATGGATAAGATTGGTGAAAAAAGAGATTTAATTACTTCCTATTTAGAATTTGTTATTGACAGTATTTCAGAAAAACACAGAGATAAATGCAGTTTTGAACTGATTACACCTAGAGACAAAAAACAGCGTGGTAGTCAACTTTCTATTAAAGTAATGGGACAAGGGATTGAATTATTTAAACGAATTTGTGCGCTTGGAGTTCTTGCAGATTGGAGAGAACCAAATGTTATTCGACTTGCACCTGTTCCACTTTATACAAGTTATGAAGATTGTTTTCACTTCGGTCAGGCACTTGAAATAGGAATTTCCACTTCTTCATAATTTATATTTCCTTCTCGTTCTTTAATTCACTACTTCAAAAGAAAAAGAATCGGTATTTTTGCGCCAAACAATGGAACTTAAAACTTTCCTCAAATTATTTAGAGAATTTCCTCAAATTGATCAAACGGCAAAAGTATTAAGTCGTCCAAATTCGCACATCCATTGGAAAGGACATGTTGGCTCTTCAAGAAGCATTTCTGCTATTGCTGTGGCAGAACAAACACCCGGCCACCATGTTTTTATTCTAAATGATAAGGAAGAAGCAGCTTATTTTTTAAACGATTTGGAAGGGATTTATCCTGAAGACAAACGTATTTTATTTTATCCCTCATCGTGTCAAGTCCCTTATCAATTTGAAGAAACAGATAATGCAAACGTGGTGCATCGGGCAGAAATTTTAGAGCGTGTTGCAAGTGGATTTAATACGTGGATTGTGACTTATCCTGAAGCTCTTTTTGAAAAAGTTCCAACTAAGAAAAAATTACTAGACAATACTTTACGACTGGAAGTTGGAAAGAATTATTCCATTGATTTTATTAATGAATTGCTTTTAGAATATCATTTTGATCGGGTTGATTTTGTCTATGAGCCTGGGCAGTTTTCCATTCGAGGTGGACTTGTTGATGTATTTTCATATGCGAATGATTCACCTTTCAGAATTGAGTTTTTTGGAGATGAAATCGAAACCATAAGGACTTTTGATGCTGCAACACAATTGTCACTAAAATCTCACTCTTTCTTCAACGTAATTCCAAATATTCAAGGGCAAATTTCATTGGAAGGAATTGGTTCTTTCTTTGAATTTATAGGTCAATCAGCAATCCTATGGCTAAGTTCACACGAACGTTTGGTGCAAATTATTTCGAGAGAATATGCTAAAGCAGAGGCGATTTTCGATAAACTAGGAGACACTGTAAAGCATACAATACCTGCAAATCGCTATTTGAATGAAAGTGAATTAAAACAAAGTCTAGAAAATTATAAGACAATTGAATGGGGTTCTGATTTTTATTTTAAAACGCAAGATAGTATTCATTTTGATTTTACACCTCAACCTAATTTCAATAAAAACTTTGATTTATTAAAAACAGATTTGCTGTCGCGACAAGAAAATAATTTTGAGAATTTAATTTTTTCAAATCAACCTCGTCAGATAGAACGCTTGTTTCAAATATTTGAAGACATTGGTGGAGATGTTTCTTTTTCTCCTATGCACTTGGCTTTGCAAGAGGGATTTATTTCTCCAAGCATGAAATTAGTCTGTTATACTGATCATCAAATTTTTGAACGATACCACCGCTTTCGCTTAAAGGAAGGTTTCCGGCAGGCGAAACAAGCCTTGACATTGAAAGAAATTTACAATCTTCAAAAAGGCGATTATATTACGCATATTGATCATGGTGTTGGTCAGTTTTCTGGCTTGGAAACGATTGATGTAAATGGAAAACCGCAAGAGGCAATTCGCTTGATTTATAAGGATGGTGATGTCTTGTATCTGGGAATTCATTCCTTACACAGAATTTCAAAATTTACAGGCAAGGATGGCGCTGTTCCTAAAATGAACAAGTTAGGAACGCAGGCATGGAGCACTCTAAAAAATAAGACTAAAAAGAAAATTAAAGAATTGGCATTTGATTTAATTCAATTGTATGCAAAAAGAAGAAGTCAAGCAGGATTTTCTTATA
>RFPM01000036.1 GCA_009926125.1 Flavobacteriales bacterium
GTAACGAAAAAATTGAATTAATAGGGGATTTCGTCGAAACTGCTGTGGTTTATGGCTTATTAGATCAAGCTGATTCACTTCATTATATAAAAATAAATAGAGCTTTTATTGGGCCTGGAAACGCTTTAGAAATTGCACAAATAGCGGATTCAAGTCAAACTTCCACAAATCCACAAATGAATTCATTAAATCCCCAAGCAAATTATAAAATTGATATTGTTCTTAACGATGGTGAATTTAGTGTTAGTGGAGAAACTGATTTAGTGAGAGGGATAACTTCTTCAGCAGCTACTCAAAACTTTAATTTTAAGTTTGCTAATAATCCTGGAGAATATATATCTACAGGAATAACAGTTTCTTCAACAGGGAATTCTTATGTTTTAAATACACAAATGAAAATTGCTTTTAATGAATGGGAAAACGCTACTTATGCAGAAAAATCATTCTTTTGGGCTCTTGGTGAAGCAGATGTTCAACCAAATTCAAGTAAAATTTTTACAGCAAATGGCGAAACATTTTATGATTTAATGAAAAGTAAATGTACTGAAAATTCAGCTATTACAAAAAGAACGTTTCAAGGGGTTACAATAAAAATTACTGGTGGAGCAGAAGAACTCTACAACTTCATAGCAGTTAATAAACCCTCATCAGGCTTAGCTCAAAGTAAACCTACTTATACAAACCTCACCGCAACAAATGGAAAGAGAGTGATTGGTATTTTCTCATCCCGGCAAACAGTTGAAATCTATCATCCTTTTTATGTTTCACCGCAACAGTCATATTTAAGGGCACTTGATAAGAAAAGCACAAGAGAACTTTGCCAAGGACCTATAACTGGATTGTATTTATTTTGCTCTAATCATCCTGGAGATAACGTAGTAAATCAAGAAGAAAGCTACGCTTGTCAATAAGTTATTGTTCTAACTATTTAAAAATATAGGCGTTTTCTTATTTTTACACTGTGAGTGATAGAAAAACTTTATTTGCAGATGTTTTACTGCCTGTTCCAATACACCAAGTTTTTACTTATCGTATTCCTTTTGAATTAAATAATTCAGTAAAATTTGGGGTCCGGGTAATTGTCCCATTCGGCAAAAACAAATTACAAACTGGAATTATTACAAGAATACACGAAGAAATTCCAAGTTCATACCAAGCGAAATACGTCGAACATCAGTTGGATGAACGCCCAATTATAACTGAAAACCAATTGCACTTTTGGGAATGGATTTCCTCTTATTATATGGCGCCTTTAGGAGATGTAATGAATGCCGCATTGCCCTCTAATTTTAAATTAGCAAGCGAAACAATACTTGTTATTCACCCAGAATTTAGTGCAGAATTAGACTCCTTAGATGAGAAAGAACAGATAATTGTTGATGCGCTAAGTGCAAAAGATTCTCTCGACTTAAAAGAACTTTCAGTAATTCTCGGAATAAAAACAATTCAACCACTCATAAAAAAAATGATTGAAAGAAGAATTGTTATTTCAAAAGAAGAAATCAACCAGCGCTATACACCAAAGACACTGACATGTATTTCATTCTCTGAGGATTTTTCAAATGAACAAAATTTAGCTCAATTATTAGAAGAAATGGAGCAAAATGCACGTATGCAAAAGCAATTTGATACACTCTTAATTTTAATAAAAGAGGCAATGGATTGCGGTTCTATACTTACTCCAATTCCTAAAAAAATACTACTTGAAAAAGGAATTAGTGCATCAGCACTTTTAACATTGGAAAAAAGAGGTGTTCTTATTTCTGAGCGTTATCAAATTGATAGAATAAAAAATAAAATAGATGCCTCGAATGTATTTAAAGAGTTAACACAAGCACAAGCTCTTGCTTTAGAAGAAATTAAAAGTGCATTTGAGACAAAAAATGTTGCCTTATTACATGGTGTTACAGGCTCTGGAAAAACTGAAATTTATGTTCAGCTTATTCAAGAACAATTAGACAGCGGAAAGCAGGTTTTATTCCTTCTACCAGAAATTGCTTTGACAACACAATTAATTCAACGCTTATCTTACTACTTTGGAGCACAAGTTGGAGTTTATCATTCGCGGTTTAATCAAAATGAACGAATTGAAATATGGAACAAAGTACTTGAAAATAATGCAGAACAATTTCGAATTATTTTAGGTGCTCGTTCTTCGGTTTTTCTTCCATACCAAGACTTGGGATTAATTATCGTAGATGAGGAGCACGAAAGTTCCTTTAAACAATATGATCCTTCTCCACGATACAATGCAAGAGATGCAGCAATTATTCTAGCAAAGCAATACGGCGCAAAAGTATTACTAGGAACTGCTACTCCATCGTTGGAAACATATTACAATGCAAAGACAGGCAAATTTGCGCTTATAAATTTATTAGAGCGATATAAAGGGCTAGAACTCCCAGAAATTATTTGTGCCGATTTAAAACGCGAGCGAAAATTAAAAAATATGCAAGCGCATTTTTCATCTCTTTTAGTCGATGAGATGCAAATAGCACTCGATAAAGGTGAGCAAATAATTTTATTTCAAAACCGCAGAGGATACACACCACTTTGGTCCTGTGAAATTTGTGCCTGGACTCCAAGATGCATAAATTGTGATGTTTCATTAACCTACCACAAACACAGTAACTTGTTAAAATGCCATTACTGTAGTTATTCATCAGCACCTGTTGGATCGTGTCCGTCTTGTGGAAGCAATCGCTTAAAAATGCTTGGTTTCGGAACGGAAAAAATAGAGGATGATTTGGCTTTAATTTTTCCAGAAAATACAATTAAAAGATTGGATTTAGATAGCACAAGAAGCAAAAATGCCTACGAAGAAATATTGAGCGATTTTGAAAATCGAAAGATTGATATTTTAATCGGCACGCAAATGGTAACAAAAGGTCTCGATTTTGATAATGTGAGTCTCGTCGGAATATTAGATGCTGATATGCTTTTAAAAAGACCAGACTTCAGAGCGTATGAAAGATCGTATCAACTGATGTCACAGGTTGCTGGAAGAGCAGGGAGAAAAGAAAAAAGAGGGAAAGTAATTATCCAAACCGCAGATCCAGAACATTGGGTTATTCAATTAGTAATGAAACACGATTATTTCGGTTTTTATAAAAATGAAATCATAGAGCGGGAAAATTTTTTCTATCCACCATTTTATAAGATGATAACGCTAACATTGAAACACAAGGAAGAATTTTTAGTAGACCGTGCGGCATTGGAATTAGCACAATCCTTGCGAAATGTATTTAAAGAACGAGTTTTAGGACCTGAGTTTCCACTCATTAAAAGAATTCAGAATTTATTTTTAAAGGAAATAAAACTAAAAATTGAACGCTCTGCTTCAGATAAAAAAGTAAAGGAACGAATTGCTTTGACAATTGATGAGTTTTATGCTAAACCCGCCAATAAACCAATTCGAATTGTTATTGATGTTGATTCACTCTAAATTATCCCAAGTAACTCTTTAAAGTTCTATTTTTAGAAGTATGCTTTAAACGTCGAATTGCTTTTTCTTTAATTTGTCGAACCCGTTCTCGCGTTAAATCAAATTTAGTTCCAATTTCTTCTAAAGACATTGGAGTTGCACCTTCCAAACCATAAAACATATTTACAACATCGCTTTCTCTTTGCGTTAATGAAGTCAGTGAACTTCGAATATCAGATCGCAAAGATTCTAAGACTAGGTTAGCTTCTGGACCAGGCAGTGAATCACCCACCATGACATCGTACATGCTCGAAGAAGATTCATCACCATCAACAAGTGGTGCATCCATTGAAATATGTCGACCATTCTGTGCAAGAGATTGCTTAACCTCTTCCGTTGTGCATTCTAAAAACTCTGCTAATTCATCTGCTGATGGCGGTCGCTCGAATTTTTGTTCTAACTCAGAATAAGCACGGTTTATTTTATTTATGTTTCCAATTTTATTTAGTGGTAAACGGACAATTCTAGCTTGTTCGGCAAGAGCCTGCAAAATCGACTGGCGAATCCACCAAACAGCATACGAAATAAACTTAAATCCTCGGGTTTCATCAAAACGCTCTGCGGCTTTAATTAAGCCAACATTACCTTCATTTATTAAATCCGGAAGGGCTAAGCCTTGATTTTGATATTGCTTAGAAACAGATACTACAAATCGCAAGTTTGCTTTTGTTAATCGCTCCAATGCCTGACGGTCACCATCGCGAATTTTACGTGCTAATTGAACTTCTTCATCAGCTGTAATAAGATCAACGCGACCAATTTCTTGAAGGTATTTATCAAGAGATGCCGTTTCTCTGTTTGTAACTTGTTTGGCGATTTTTAACTGTCTCATTTTGGCTTTATTTGTAAGTGTTGGAGTTATGAAACGTATTATGATTAAAAAGGTTAGTGTTTTGACGCTTTTTTTTTGAAATAAAAACAAGAAGATTATAATTTGTGTATAAATGAGTAGTATTTGATTAGTTTGGTTGAATATTTAACTTTATTTTAAAATTTAAAAAAGAGCGTTTTAGCAGGATTTTTTATCTTTTCTAGAAACTTAATCCTAAAAAAAATAAATTATTGATTTGGAAAAACTACTTATTTTTTCTAAACTTGTTATAATCAAGAAATGGAAAAAAGAACTTGTTTAGAATGTGAAGCAAAATTATCTGGGAGGAAAGACCAAAAATTCTGTGCTGATTACTGTCGAAATACCTATAATAACCGACAGAATGAAGATGCCAATGCCACAGTGAGAAGAATAAACGGAATACTTCGAAAAAACAGAAGGATTCTAGCGCAGCACAATCCAAATGGCAAAAAAACACTTGATGGAATCACCTTAGCAGAAGACGGATTCAATTTTCATTATTTTACAAATACCTACAAAACTTTAAAAGGAAGCCACTACTATTTTTGCTATGATCATGGTTATATAAAGTTAGAAAATGACCAATATATGCTGGTGCTCAAACAAGATTATGTGAAATAGAATAAATGAGCTACTTTATTTCGTTCTCAAATTTGCAAAGAACTTCTATCTTTGTAAAGTCAATAAAATAATCAATGAGCTTAATAGAACTTTCTGAACAAGAAATACAAAGACGTGAATCTTTACAAAAATTACGCGACTTAGGAATAGATCCTTATCCTGCGGCATTATTTCCAGTAAATTCCTCGGCTAAGGAAATAAAGTGTGATTTCGAAGATGGAAAGCACGTTTGTATTGCAGGAAGAATGATGAGCCAACGAGTGATGGGAAAAGCATCTTTTGCTGAACTTCAAGACGCTAGTGGAAGGATTCAAATTTATATTAACCGCGATGAGATTTGCCCTGATGAAGATAAAACGCTCTACAATGAAATTTTTAAAAAATTACTCGATTTAGGAGACTTTATAGGTGTAGAAGGAAAAGTTTTTAAAACGCAAGTTGGGGAAATTTCCATTCATGTTACAAAATTAACGCTATTAGCAAAAGCCTTGAGACCTTTGCCACTTCCTAAAATTGATGCAGAGGGAAGAATTCACGATGCTTTTACAGATGCTGAAATGCGCTCGAGACAACGGTATGTAGATTTAGTAGTAAACCCGCATGTAAAAGACACTTTTGTAAAACGATCAAAAACTATTTCTTCAATGCGCCGGTTTTTTGATGGGTTTGACTATTTAGAAGTTGAGACACCAATTCTACAAGCAATACCAGGTGGAGCAACAGCACGCCCATTCATTACTCATCACAATGCTTTAGATATTCCGCTTTATTTAAGAATTGCGAATGAAATGTATTTAAAACGATTAATTGTTGGTGGTTTTGAAGGCGTTTATGAATTTGCGAAAGATTTTCGGAATGAAGGAATGGATCGCACACATAATCCAGAATTTACAATGCTTGAAATCTACGTTTCCTACAAAGATTATAACTGGATGATGGATTTCACAGAAAAAATGATTGAAAAGGTCGCTCATGATGTTTGCGGAAGCACAGAAATAGAAGTTGGCGGAAATAAAATTTCACTGAAAGCACCTTATAAAAGAATTTCTATGCGAGATGCAATTCTTGAATTTACTGGAAAAGATATCAAAGGTAAATCAGAAACGGAATTAAAGGAGATTTGCAAAGAATTAGGAATTGAAACAGATTCTTCAATGGGAAAAGGTAAATTAATAGATGAGATTTTTGGTGAGAAATGTGAAGCGCATTTTATTCAGCCAACATTTATTACAGACTATCCAATTGAAATGTCGCCTTTATGTAAGAAACACCGCGATAATCCAGAATTAACAGAACGCTTTGAGTTAATGATTAATGGGAAAGAAATTGCAAATGCTTACTCAGAATTAAATGACCCGATTGACCAACGAGAACGCTTTGAAGAACAAATGAGTCTTTCTGAAAAAGGAGATGACGAGGCAATGTTTATCGACCAAGATTTTTTGAGGGCTTTAGAATATGGCATGCCCCCAACCTCTGGGATGGGAATAGGAATTGATCGCTTGGTAATGCTTTTAACAAATAATATTTCCATTCAAGAAGTTCTGTTTTTTCCACAAATGCGTCCAGAAACTAAATCCGTTAAAGTCGAACTAAATGATTCTGAAAAAATCATTTTTGAAACGATGAAAGAATTGAAAGAACTGCAATTATTCCAGCTCAAAGAAAAATTTGAAATGAGTAATAAAGTATGGGATACAAGTATTAAAACTTTAACGAAACATAATTTAATAAAAGTTACGAAAGAATTGGAAGAACTTTGGGTTCGACTTTCGTAATACTAAATTTGCATTGCATATTCTTAGAGTAAATTATTCATTCTAAATCACTTATTGTTATGACTACAAAAGAAGAAATTGTACATAATTGGCTTCCGCGTTATACTGGAAAAAAAATTGAGGATTTTGGTCAGTACATTCTACTCACCAATTTCTCTGCATATGTTAACCTATTTGCAAAATGGAAAAATGTTGAAGTTGAAGGATTAGACCGGCCGATGCAATCTGCAACAAGCGAAGGAATCACCATCATTAATTTTAGTATGGGTAGCGCAATGGCGGCGACAATAATGGACTTATTATCTGCTATAGAACCTAAAGCAGTTTTGTTTTTAGGGAAATGTGGTGGATTAAAAAAGAAAAATGAAATTGGCGATCTAATATTACCAATTGCAGCGATTCGAGGTGAAGGTACTTCCAATGATTATTTTCCAGCGGAAGTTCCTGCCTTGCCATCTTTCAATCTTCAAAAAGCGATTTCTTCAACTATAAGAAGTAGCGGAAGAGATTATTGGACAGGAACAGTTTACACCACTAATAGAAGGGTTTGGGAGCACGATGAAAAATTTAAAGAATATTTAAGAACAATAAGAGCCATGGCAATTGACATGGAAACAGCGACCATTTTTAGTGTTGGATTCTTTAATGAAATTCCTGTTGGAGCCTTATTATTAGTAAGTGACCAACCTATGACGCCTGAAGGAGTGAAAACAGAAACAAGCGATGCAAATGTAAGTGCTAACTACTTATCTGACCATCTAAAAATAGGAATTGATTCCTTAAAAGAAATTCAAAATTCAGGAAATACAGTAAAGCATTTGAAATTTTAAAGACAAAGAAAAGACCTATAGCTCTTCACTAAAAGTGTAGCCTACACCTTTAATTGTTCGAATAACTGAATCTCCTAATTTTTCTCTTAATTTTCGAATGTGAACATCAATTGTTCGTTCGCCAACAATTGTATCGTTACCCCAAACTATCGAAAGAATTTGATCTCTGTTGAAAACCTTTCCTGGGCGACTTGCGAGTAACTCTAATAGTTCAAATTCTTTTTTTGGTAAGATTATAGATAAACCATCTACTTCTATTAAAAATTTTTCTCTGTCGATTTTTATTTTTTTAGAAGGTGAATCAACATCGATTCTTTTTGTATTCTCAAACCTTCTTAACAAAGATTCTATTTTAGTAATCAATAAACGAGGGCGAATTGGTTTTGTGATATAATCATCAGCGCCAGCTTCAAATCCTGCAATTTGAGCATAATCTTCAGCACGAGAAGTTAAAAAAACAATAATGGGCTGCGCTAAATTTAAATCTTTTCGAATCATTTGACATGCTTCAATACCGTCTATTTTCGGCATCATCACATCTAAAATTATCAAGGATGGCATTATCTGCTGAGTTAATCGAACCCCCTCTTCTCCATTTGAAGCGGTAAATACTTTGTAACCTTCTTTCCTAATCGTATAAGATAGAAATTCTAAAATGTCTGGTTCGTCATCGACAAGTAAAATTGTATGCCCCCTTAAATTATCCATTCTTTTATTAAAAAGTATTATCGCTTACAAAGTAACTTCCTAATAGTAATGCTAGAATTAAAATAAGGTTAAAGTTATATTAAGTAATTACTTAACCTTGGTAATATTAAAATAATCTACAGTCTAAAAAACATCCTTTTTAGTTATTTTTTTCGGCATGGCTTAAGCTAAATTCAGATAGAATAATAAATGCCAAAACATAAAATCACTAATTTTTAAGATGGCTGAATTCAAGCCACTAATGCAATTTCTGGATTAAATTATAATTTTTCCATAAATAAATATAGGATTTTAATAGTCAAAGTATTTCCTTTGTAGATTATGTAATATAGATTGAATCTCATTTATTATTTCATCGCTAAATATTGAAAAGTCAGAACTCTTGGAGTATTTGAATGATCCACGTTTAATATAAAACAAACGCATTTCATACTGGTTGTTGAAGAGCTCATTAGCGTGATTCTATTTATCATTCCTAGAACTAGAGTAATAGCTGTAATGCTACTTGCTGCTTTTTTAAGCGATACCATTGCAACGCATTTAGAGCATGGTGAATCTATTGTTGCTCCGTGTATTATTCAAGTGATTTTGTTCGGTGTTTCTTTTTTCAGATTTCCACAGTTGAGAGCAGGACTTTTAAATTAATAATAACTTTGTTGAAATGCATAAACAAAAAGTCGTTAATTTTGTCTTAAGAAAATCATGATAGCACGATTAATAGGCGTAGGAAAAGAATACCAAGTAGGAGACCAAACCATCGTCGCACTCAAACCTGTTGACCTTGAGATTTATGAAGGTCAATTGGTGTTGATCATCGGTCCCTCGGGTTCTGGAAAAACAACGCTACTATCTCTTATCGGCTGTGTCATCTACCCAACTTATGGTGAACTCTATGTCAGTGACAAGTTGGTGAATGAAATGTCGCAGAAACAATTGGCATCCCTACGTCTCAATACCATCGGATTCGTCTTCCAAAGTTTCAATCTCATTGCGCCACTCAATTCATTCGACAATGTATTGATGCCGCTGCAACTGAAAAGAGTATCAGTAGCTGAAGCTAGAAAAAAAGCAGAAGATGCACTTGCACTCGTGGGAATGCTAGACCGACGCAAAAGTTTGCCAAAGCAATTGTCAGGTGGTCAACAACAGCGTGTGGCAATCGCACGTGCCTTGGTGACGGACCCAAAACTGATTCTTTGCGATGAACCAACAGCCTCACTCGATGCAACATCAATTTCAACAGTAATGAATGAATTGGTAGCCCTAGCCAAAGGTGGCAAGAGCGTGTGTGTTGTGACCCATGACCCACGCTTGCTCTCGTATGCCGATCGTGTCATCAAAGTAGACGGTGGTGAAGCAACTGAAATAGAGAAAGACGGAATTACAAATTCATTTTCAATCCATTAATATGAAAAATAACCTTTTGGTCCTGACTGGACTAATACTACTCGCATCCTGTGGTGGAAAAAAAGAAGAACCGAAGAAGAAATCTTCCGATTATAACCTGAAAAACATCAAAGAACTAATCGGGATTGCCCGCATCGAGCCAGAAAATAAAATTTCTCCAATCGGCGCAGAAATCGCAGGTCGAGTGGTTGAAATTCTCGTAATTGAAGGCGAGCCCTTAAAGAAAGGGCAACTCATCATGCTTTTGGATGACAGCGTTGAATCGGCTCAAGTGGAACAAAGCACCTCAAAACTGGCAACTCGCAATCAACGTGTATTTAGCCTGCAAGCAAAAGTGGAAGCCATTAAAATAAAATTGGAGGCTGCCGATGTGGAAGGCAAAAGAGACCGTGCACTGGCCGATGCAAAAGCTGGAACAGAAAAGGCAGCGACCGATTCCGAAACAGCATACAACAATTTGCGTGCAGATTTGATCATTGCACAAGCAGATTTGCAAGAAGCTAAATCTGGAGTAAATGAAATGAGTGCAGAAACGAACTACATCAGCAAGATGCGCAATAAAAAACGCATAAACGCCCCCGCAGATGGAATGATGCTCAACTGGGACATCAGACTTGGTCAAGCAATTGGCGCTGGAACAAAACTCGGTGATTTTGCCCCTGCAGGTGGATTGATTGCCATCACAGAAGTGGATGAATTATTTGCAATGAAAGTGAAAAAAGGACAACGCGTTTCAATCAATCTACAAGGAACGAAGCAAACTCTTACCTCTGGAATAGTTGTGTATTGCTCACCCTACCTCTCGAAAAAATCAATCTTCAGCGACCGTGCGGACAACCTCGAAGACCGCCGAGTACGTGAAGTTCGGGTTCGGGTGGACAATCCTTCTGCTGTATTGATTGGTAGTCGCGTGGAATGCATCATTAAACTGTAAACAATGCAGCTGCTATTGACCGCTCTAAAATTCATGAAGTTTGATAAGCCAAAGAGTGTTGGTGCGCTTTTCGGAGTGATTATTTCCATCTTCTTAATTGGACAGCAAACGGGAATATTTACATTCCTTACGAATGCAATGTGTTATTACGTGCGGGTGAATGATAGCTATGTGTGGGTAACCGACAACAAAACAGAAAACGTGAATGCCCTAGCACCGATCGATGTGCGCTTAGGCTATGAAATAGAAAGTTTACCCCATGTGGCAAAGGCACACCAATTGGTGATTTCTGCTGGAGCTGCACGCTTCAATGATGGAACATCAGCTGGAATGAGTGTGGTGGGTGTTGAACTCCCAGAATTTAATGGCATCCATGATGGAATCATGTTCGATGGAGAAGCAGCTGATTTAATTCCCGATGGGGCGGTATCAGTTGATTTTTTCGACGGAAAAGCACTGGGTAAACCGGAAAAAGGAAATTATTTCGAAATCAACGGGAAACAAGTTTACATCGCGGCGGTCACCAAAGGTGCGCGTTCATTCGGTGGCGGTTTGATTTCCTACACAACAATTGCTAGAGCACGTTTTCTGGGGAATTTACCGGTGAATAAAACATCCGCTTTTTTAGTGAAGGTTAACGAAGATAAGAACATGCAAGAAGTAGTTAATTATATCAACGCGAATATCCCCGGTGTGAAAGCATGGATGCCAAAGGAGTTTAAAAATCAAACGATTCTTACCGTATTAAAATCAAGTGGGATCGCATTCTCTTTTGGTACCTTGATCATTTTCGCCTTGATTTCTGGCTTCATCATTATCGGCCTCACTCTGTATTCTGCAGCGATCGACCGCATCAAAGATTATGGTACTCTTAAAGCGATTGGTGCAACCAACGGGTACATTCGAAAATTGATTCTCATGCAGGCCATGTTGTATGCGATTGTCGGTTTCATGATTGGTTACTCACTCATTGAAGGATTTAGAAACGGGATCGCAAATGCGGGAACATTGTTCTCTTTCCCACCTGTGGTGAAGTTTGCCTTCTTTGTGATCACTGCAGTGATTTCCATTTCAGGAACATTATTCGCCATTCGCCGAATCGCCAAATTAGAACCTGCTTCCGTTTTTAGAACTTAATCTTATGATGAAATATATTCTCTTAGCCGCATTCTTCGTCCATCAATCGTTTACCTTTTCGCAAAAAGACCCGAAGTCAACGTATAACATTGAACAATTGGTAAATATTGCACTGAAAAATGACCCTTTGTATGCCATCGCTCAAATGGATTCACAGATTTATAATTTGCAATATGCGCAATCGTTATCTGCTTTACTTCCGAAGTTGGACATGAGTTTCGATACGCGGTACAATTTGAAGCGACAGTCTTTCATTTTGCCAACAAGTGCTTTTGGCGGTACAGATGGGGGGTACAAGCGGTTGTTGCAAGGAACACCGTGGAATGCCAATCTTGCCTTTGACGGGTCAATTCCACTATTCAATGCAAGCGCTTTGGCCAGCCGAAAATTGGCAGGAATGAAACGCACGAAAGCGATGATTGATTTGGAAAACCGCAAACAACAGTTGACCTACGACATTTCATTGTTGTATTTTCAGTTGTCCACCCTGCAATCTTTGGATGCAATCTACAGTCAACAAGAAGCAGCGAAGAAAGAAATCCTGACTGCGTCGACAAAAAAATTATCAAAAGGAACAGAGACTGAAATCGATGTGGAACAAGCTGCAGTAGATGTGGAGTTGAGTACATACAACCGTGAACTCAATGCTATTCAAATAGAAAATACAGTCGCTAAAATAGAGCGCATCACTGGAAAGTTAGATGGGGCAATCATTACAGTTAGCGGTTCATCTATGCTTAACACACACGCGGTCTTGTCAACCGAAACAGATATTTCGAATCGTCCTGACATGCGTTTGGCGCAACAAACATCTATTGAATTGCTTCAAATTTCCAAGGCAGCTAAATGGAATTACTTGCCTACAATCAATATGAACAGCCGATTGGCTACGCAGGCTTTCCGTCAGACATTTGATTTGATGAGCGCCAATCCGTGGTATGCGTATTCGTATGTTGGTGTGGAACTCAAATTGAGCATTTTCCAAGGAGGATACCGCATGCAAACCACAAAAATTGCACAGTTGGAAGCAGATAAAAGCAAAGCACGATTGAGTGATTTAGAGCGTCAAGTTCAAAGCGAAATTAGTGAAAGTCAAAACAACTTTCGTTTGGCTCAATTTGAATTGAAGTTGCGTGCGAAAGAATTGGAGGCGTATCAACTGCGTGAAAAAAGCATGATGGATAAAGTAGAACTTGGTGCAGCGTCTAGTGCGGACTTGGCAAAATTAAACGCGGAATATACGAGCATCATGAAGAATCTCTTGATTGCGACAGAACAAGCGCTAAAATCAGCATTGAATCATAAAAAGGCTCTAGGTAATTTATAAGTGTTAAGTTTTGTCCAATTGGTTGAGTGAATACCTTTTGACTTTATTTTTATACTGTACTTTTTGAATTGTTTAAAGAAAGTATTCTAGCATTTTCCTTTTGCGGTTGCCCGTCTTTTATTAATAGCCCAATTGTTTATCTTTGCTCGAAATAAAGGTGAAATATTACAACTTTATTTTTGGCGATTTAACGGGGTAAAATAACTCTTTCTAGAAAAAACGAGAGGAATTCTTGGATTTCTCTCCTGTTTTGAAATTTATTTTACCACGCAATCTAAGAGTTACAGTTATTACTTGAAATTAAGAAGTTATTAGAAGTAAAAAAAGAAAA
>RFPM01000037.1 GCA_009926125.1 Flavobacteriales bacterium
TTAATTTTACACATTAAATTCATTTGTTAGTTGTCAGTTTTTGTATAAAAATTGCGGCGATTAAGCAAAATAATATAAAAAAAGATGAATGCATGAAGTTTTACTTAAGGTATAACTGCTAATTTTATTAAAAAAAATATAGAAGGATTATACGAAAAACGAATATTGGTACCATCATAAAACTGTTATACGAAGCATTGAGCCGGTGATGTTTGCGTTTTGGCTTTTATTCTATTTTTCAGATATCGCAATGTACTTTTTTAATTCAGTTTGTTTTTCTGCTTGTTTTATTAAAAAGTCTGCCACGTCAGCTCTATTAATTCCGCCTATATTGATTCCTTTGAATAATGTGTTTTCAATACGGTATTTCTCTGTCAATCCCTTGTCTAATAGCCTTCCGGGCCTCACAACTGTCCAATTCATATCGGAATTAGTGATTATTTCTTCCATTTTAGATTTGTCAGCATAAACGTCTTTTAATAAGTAATTTAAAAACATCTTTACAAGCCAAGGAACATAATTCTTACTTTCTCCTGCTCCAAATCCTGTAACAAATATTAAAGGGATTTCTATTTTATTCTCAATATGTATTTCCACAATTAATTTTGCAAAATCTGAAAAGAGGGTAGTAGATTTCATATTTTTACGAGCCCCCAATGTTACAATTATAGCATCTGCGTTTTGGATTGAATTTAATAGGTCCGCTTTATTCGTTGCGTAACCAAGAATCATTTTTAACGATTTATTCTCTTCTATTTCAATTTCAGATCGAGAAAGGGATGTTATCGAATGATTTCTATTTAATCCTCTTATTACTGTTTGTAATCCTATTCCAGCCGAGGCACCTATAATCGTTATGTTCATGTTACTTTTTTATTTATTTGTACAACGACCCTTGCGGCTTGTGTTATTGATTAATGCTGTTGACCACTCTGACTGGAATAATGTCAATTTTCATGAAAGGGTAATAAGGCAAAATGGAAAGTTTGGCGTGTACATCATCTGAATCGGTTGCCATCATGACAATGAAAATCCCTGACATGTCCAATTTAATATAGTTTTCTACAATGGTCCCGTTTAGCTCTAGCTCTTTAATAAGCTCCTGCTCTCTTGGTAGTAGTTTCATTCTTGTTTCGTTGTCCAATCCTTCCAATTGGATGTTTAACATAAATTTTTTCATGTAGCTGTCGTTTTCAATAATTTAATAGTGCAAAATTAAGACAATTAATCGTTATAATTTTTTAGTAGCGGTTAACATAACGGATAGTAATGAGATTTGGAAATACTTTTTTCTATTCGTTAATGCGTTTCATATAAAAATAGTATCTGACTTTATACTCCTTATGAGATTCAGCCAATTATAAAAATAAAGAGTTAAGAATTTCTACCACTATTCAACTCTATTTTCTAGACAATGTTCAAAAAAATCAAAACCTTGGCTTTTACAAGAAGGTCTAAGTAATTACTGACCTATCATAATAGGTAATTTACCATCTGTCATGATTATTTTTGCATTTGGTGAATTAGACAATCCTCTCATCATTTCAATATAATTATACTTCAATAATGATTCAGAAAGAGAACTATTTATTATTAATTGAGCATTTTTAATTCCTTCTGCTTCAATAGTAAGGCGTTGAGCTTCTTTAACTGCTTTTTGAATAACGAATTCCATTTGTAAGGCAGCTTGTTCTGCACTTGCTTTTGTTTGAATAGCTTGTGTCATTGCAAGTGGCAATATTATTTCTTTTAGTAATACTGCATCAATCACAAAACCTAACTCACCAATATCAGAGGTTAATTCATCTAGCATTACATGCTCAATCAATTTTCTATCAACTGCATATAATTCTTTAGTGTCATACCTTGCAGAGACTTGTCTAGCTGTTGCAATGAAATTACTTTCCACAATAACTTTTTGATAATTTAAACCATAATTAATGTAGACACTCCTAACAGCATTAGGATTTACATGGTACAAAAGAATGATTTCAGTTTTCACATTTAATCCTTCTTTAGTAGGTAGTTCTAGCATTTGGAAAATCTCTACAGTTCGTATATTAATTTTAATTATTTTTGATATAAAAGGATTGAAACCCTTTGGTCCCGCAACTAAAGCATCAGGTTTGAGTTTGCCAATAGTTTGTTTTAAACCGATTTGTCCTGGTCGTATTATTGTGCAAGAAGAAATTAATATTAGAACTGAAATACAAATAATTGAGGATGATAAATTTTTCATGTCAGGTTAATTTAAATGATTTCTTAAAATTAGTAATAAGAATCAAGTCTTCAATTTTAATTTGATTCTTTTTATCTTAATACTATTATTGATCTTGAAGCACACACTTTTTAATATCTTTTCATTAGTTGTCGTTTTCAATAATTTAATAGTACAAAATTAAGATAATTAATCGTTAAAATTTTTTAGTAGCGGTTAACATTACGAATAGTAATGAGATTTGAAAATATTTTTTAGTCATAATATTAAAAGATTATTGTTCTAAAAAAGGATAATCAATATATCCTTCATCTTTTCCACCATACATGGTAGCTCTATCTGGTTGGTTTAGTTCTGTATTTAGCTCAAAACGTTTTGGTAAATCAGGGTTGGCTAAAAATAATGCACCAAAAGAAATAAGTTTTGCAATTCCTTTTTCTAATTCTGCTTCACCTGTTTCTTTTGTGTAACCACAATTTGCGATAATAGTATGTTGCGTTAGTTTGCCAAATGTTTCAACAGAATTTGTCGGATATTGAGGGAATTTGTCGGCAGGAAATGGAACATTCATTATGTGAATATATGCCAATGGCATTTTGTTTAGTTCATTTATAAGTAGTGTGAATTGTTCTACTGGATTTTGGTGTATAATTGTGTTGTAAGTGCTTGTTGGTGAAATTCGGATAGCCACTTTGTCGTTACCAATAGCATCAAGCATTTCTTGCATTATTTCTAAAACAAAACGATTACGATTTTCGTTGCTTCCTCCATATTCGTCTGTTCGTTGATTTGCACTTTCCGCTAAAAACTGATTTGGCAAATAGCCAAATGCTGAATGTAGTTCGACTCCGTCAAAACCTGCTTCCATAGCATTTATTGCGGCTTGTTTGTAATCTTGAATAATATTTTTTACTTCTTCTGTGCTTAATACTCTTGGCGTTTCATAGTCTTTCATTCCTTCCATTGTGAAATGTTGTTGTCCTTCAATTGCAAATGCTGAAGCAGAAACAGGTTGATCGCCATTTTTTATAAGTGAATGTCCAACTCGTCCAGTGTGCCAAAGTTGAGCATAAATTACTCCTCCTTTTTCGTGAACAGCTTGAGTCACTTTTTTCCAAGCAATAATTTGTTCTTGTGTGTAAATACCTGGTGTGAGTGGGCTTCCAATTGCTTGTTTAGAAATATTGATTGCTTCACTGATAATTAAACCTGCAGCCACTCTTTGTGTGTAGTACACTATTGTAGAGTCTCCTACAGTACCATCAAAATTGGCTCGGCTTCGTGTCATTGGGGCCATAACCATACTATTTTTAAGTTTGTTATTCCCCACTTTTATTGGTTCTAATAATTTCATCTTTTATTTTTTAAAATTTAAGTTGCAAAACTACTTCCTTTACTTTACTTTTGCAAGTAGTTACACTATTGTACAGTAGTAACCCAAAGTAAAGTAATATTCAAAATCAATGCGTTATGACAGATAAAAATATAAAAAAAAATCAAAATACCTGTTCTTTAAAAGACGTTTTAGATATTATTGGCGGAAAATGGGCAATGCCTATCATTTATCACTTATCAAAAGGTAAAATGCGTTTTAAAGAATTAGAAAGAACTGTTGAAGGAATTAATACAAGAATGTTAGTCAAGGAATTAAAAAATATGGATGCTAATGGAATTATTACCAGAGAAGTCTTTGCAACTGTTCCTCCAACTGTTGAATATACTTTAACAAACAAAGGCGAAAAATTATTACCAAGCATTGTTTCTTTACATACTTGGGGTCAAGAATTTACTGTCTGATTATCTGTCGTGTCGGTTCTTAGAATTATTGCAAACTTTTGTAAATATAATTCAAACATACTCAGATACTGCTTTATCTAACTGTATATATTAATGAAGGGGTAAATGTATTTTTCAATACTACTTAATTATTAAAAATAACATTTAACCCTCATATTTTTGCATAAAATTTGCTTTTCACAAAACTCTTTTGGAAGAAATAAATGAAACAAGTATTGAAGAATTTCCATCATTTGATTGAATATAGTGAGCTATATAAATACGTTTAAGAAGTTTTTACAATTCCTTAATCTATCATTCTCGACTAGTTTTTTATCTTTGTCACCCAAACTAGATACAATTCTCTATGAATGTTATTAATCCGAAATCGGCCTTAATTTTTATTTTAGTTACGATTTGCTTAGACTCCATCGGATTAGGTATCATCATTCCATCCTTTCCAACCTTGATTTCTGAAACAGCTGCTGTTCCCATAAGTCAAGCTTCCCAGTATTTTGGTTGGGTAATGGGCGCATACGCATTCATGCAATTCATCTTTTCGCCATTGATTGGGAATTTAAGTGACCGCTTCGGACGTCGACCTATTTTGTTGATATCTGTGCTCGGAATGAGTTTGGATTACCTCGTGATGTATTTCGCACCAGATTTATGGTGGTTGGTTATTGGACGTGCAGTCTCTGGAATCTTTGGTGCGAGTTTCACCTCAGCTTCAGCGTACATTGCAGATATTTCTACACCAGATAAACGTGCTCAGAATTTTGGGATGATTGGTGCTGCCTTTGGAATTGGATTTGTAATTGGTCCAGCCATAGGTGGACTCCTTTCGGACTTCGGTGCTCGCACTCCGTTCTTAGTGGCAGCCGTCTTTTCCATGGTGAATTTCATCTATGGATTTATCGTTTTGAAGGAATCTTTACCCGTTGAAAACCGCCGTGCATTCGAATGGAAACGCTCCAATCCTTTTGGTGCACTTCAACAAATGAAACGTTTCAAGAAGTTAAAGTATTTATTCCTAGTGTCATTCTTGACCATTTTAACAACCATGTGTGTGCATTCAACATGGAATTTCTATTCTATGGAGAAATTTGGCTGGACAACCAAAGAAGTGGGGATTTCCCTTGCGGTCGTAGGAGTTTGTTTTGGAGTAGTACAAGGAGGGCTCACAGGAAAAATCGTGGCGAAATTCGGACAGAAAAACGCAGCTAAATTGGGACTATTCCTATCAATTTTTGTTTTAATGGGAATGGGACTAATTTTCCAAGGATGGATGATGTATGCCATCATTCTACCATACGCATTTTCTGGAATTGTTGATCCTGCCATTCGCTCCATTATTTCTGGACAAGTTCAAAGTAACGAGCAAGGAGAACTTCAAGGGATTTTCACCAGTTTGATGAGTTTAGCAGAGATTATCGGTCCACCATTATTCATGTGGTTCTATTCCAACTTCAAATCGAGCATCCCTCATTCCAATATTGGACTTGGAACACCGTTCTTCGTTGCTGCACTAATCGCGTTGTTGGCTTTCATTTTAATTTCTTGGACATTTAAAGGTTACACAAAGACAAAAGACTCGAAAGAGGTGTCATAACTCAATAAATATTAGAGTTATATATTTATGTCACGCTTTTTAACGCTCCTGTATTCGTATATTTTTCGTATAAATACATATATTTTTACCTGCATAAATCGTATATATTTTACACGATTAGATATCACGCTACCGACTGTGAAAAAGTCATTGGGGGGAATTTTTAAAATTAGAGTTCTTAAGAATTCAGCTCGGAAGTTCAATACTATAATAACCCCTTTATTTATAACAGTGATTTTGTAAAGCAACGTTAATGTTTTCTAGATCTAATACCACAACTTTTTATTAATGGTTTACAGCATTTTTACAATCTATTAATCCTCTCCACATCCTCCCTCAAAAAGTTCGATAATTCAGACCTTTTATTCAGACCTAAAACCCATTATAGATATGGCTTTACAGGGTTTTTTTTGGAGTATTTTATTTTTAAGGCACTATTTTATTATTCCATAGTTAAAAAATGATTACTTTTACACTAAATTATCAATCCAAAAACTATGAAAAAAAATATTCTCTCCTTATCTTTTATTTTATGTATTAACATATTAAATTCAATTGTGTATTCTCAAATACTACATAATGAAAGTTTTGACGCAACAACATTTTTACCTACAGGTTGGGTTGCTGTTGGAACAGCTACAGATTGGTCTCGCTCAACAACTTTTTCTAATCCTTTGGTGGGAGTCCCTCATACAGGTGCAGGAATGGCACGGATGCGTTATCCCAACGGAGGTACAGGAACTACTCCTATGACTGAAACAATTAGTACGCCTGTTTTTGATTTAACAGGAAGAGGAACAAATATAGTCCCTGTTAGTTTTTGGATTTACAGAGATTCATTAGTTCCATTAAACGTTGATAGTTTAGGCGTTTTTGTGAATACAACTGCAAGCTTAACAAATGCTATTAAAATCGGATCTGTCGCAAGAAATCGCTCTGTAAATACTCCTGATACTAAATTAGTTAACGGTTGGTATCAATATACTTTTTATTTACCCTCTAATTTTTCAGGATCTAGTAATTACGTATTATTTCAAGGAACAGTTTATGGACCATCTACTACTGCAAGAAGAATTTATATTGATGATATTCAATGGTCTGAGTTTCCTCCAATTTGTTCTGGCACTCCAAATGGAGGTACTATTTCATCTTCTTTATCACTTATTTGTGGAGGAAGTGGTTCTTCAAATTTAAGCTTAATTAATGCTTCAGTTGAAACTGGAATTAGTTATGAATGGTTTAATTCTTCAAATTCAACTGGACCTTTTAATTCTATTGGATCAAATGCTATGAGTACATCAACAGGAACAATAAATACCAATCAATATTATTATAGTCTTACAACTTGTTTGGGTTCTGGAATAAGTGTTTCTAGTGATACGATTTTAATAACCGTTAATCCAAATCCAAATCCCATTGTATCAATTTCTTTTGCAAATGATACAATTTGTAGAGCTGACACCTTGAATATTACAGCAACAGGTGCAACAACATATCAATGGAGTTCAAGTACTAATCCCAATCTAAGTACTAGTGCAACTTTAACAGATTTGCCATTTAATACAACAACATATTCTGTAATTGGAGCAGATTCCTTAGGTTGTTTGTCTAACCCTACAACTCAGACTATCGTTGTAGGAAGACGCCCAACTATCAATTCTTTTTTAACTTCGAATGATACAATATGTTCTGGTGCTATATCTGTTTTAACTGTCAATGCTTCCAGTGGAGTATTTAATGGTGGCGTAACTTTATTATATAATTGGGATCCGAATGTGGGAATAACTAATTCAGTATCTGTTTCGCCTATAATTACAACTCAGTATAATATTACAGTTGTTGGGCAATACGGATGTTCAACTTCAGATTCTTTAATGGTTAACGTAAATTTAAATTTAATTAGTCCAGAAATTAATCTAAGCCCTGATTCGGTTAACATTTGCCAGGGAACAATTACTCCAACTGTAGAATTAGTTGCTTCATCAAATACTCCTGGAACAATTTATAGCTGGACTTCTAGTAATGGAACACAGATCTCTTCAACTAATGACTCCTTAACGATTAATGTTGGTAACAATACAGTAACCTATATTATATCTGGCATTGATCCAATTAATGGTTGTAGTTCTTCTGCACAATCGACTATTTATGTACGACCTACACCAAATGTAAATTTAACTTCTCAGCTTACAAATGTTTGTGTGAATGGAAGTGTGATATTAACAACTCAGGTAACTAATACTCAAGGAACCCCAATTAGTCAATATTCTTTTGACTACAATCCAGGAGGTTGGAATTCTCAAACTGTTATTTATAACCCATTATTAACGGGCAATGTTTATGTTAATGTAACAAGTCCATATGGCTGTATGAGAAATGATTCATTGATGATAACAATCGACTCAACATTGATTAGTCCTACTATAACATTAGCTGCTTCCTTCAATTTATTATGCAGTAATAATCTTGTTCCAATTGAATTGATAGCAATAAGTGATGCAATTTCCCCAAATTATTCATGGACTCCAAATTTCATTTCTCAAAATAATGATACAATTATTGATACCCCTCAAAATTCTACAAATTATAGTGTTACTGTTACAGATCAAAATGGTTGTAGTGCAGTATCTTTGACATCAGTTTTGGTTAGTCAAGCTCCAGTAGCAAGTTTCACATCGACCTTACTTCCTGCATTAAATATTAGTTTTACAAATACCTCTACAAATGCAACTAATTATTTATGGGATTTTGGAGATGGAACTATAAGTGCCATTGAAAATCCAATTCATGAATATTTAATTCCTGGAACATATCTTGTTACATTAATTACGACAACATCAGAAGGTTGTAGTGACTCAATAATTAACGAAATTCAAGTTTTCGGCATGGATGAATTAAATGAGTTAAGCTCAAATTTTATATTATACCCAAATCCTACAAATGGAATTTTTGTAATTAAAAATATGAATCAATTAAATGGCAAAATAAGCTTATCAAGCGCTTCCGGGACAATAATTTTAAAACAAGATTTAACTAATATTGAGACTCAAGTAGATTTAACTAATTTTGATTTCGGTATTTATTTTATTCACATCACGAATGATTTTGGAGGTACTTCAACTTATAGAATAATTAAAAAATAATTATTGCTAAGCTGTAGATTATTTTAATACTTAGTATTAAGTTACTTAAGTAATTTAATTATTAAATTTTATTTTTTTATCTTCGATTTTTGAATCCTTTTTGATCTTAGATTAGGGTATTGTGCAAATTCTCCACATCCACCCTCAAAAGGTTCGATAATTCAGACCTGTGTCCCACAAGTAAAATCTCTGTAAGTATTATATTTAAAAGGGTTTTTTATAGTTTGAAGGAAGAAAAGATCAAACAAAAAATTAAAACGGGAAAAGTTGCTAGAATCGCAATTTTAATTTTCATTTTATTTAGAATTGAATATTTTTACTTTTTTAAAAAAGTTACTCCCTTGTTTAGCATTTTTATATATAGATTTTTTCTATACCCTAAATTTTAGAGTAGATCGATTTAGTCTGTCGTTCATCGTTTTTCCAAGTCCGAAGTCAGGTAATCTCTCAATAAAAAGAGCCGTAAATTCTCGCTTATCCATTTCTATAACAGCGTCGTATAAATTAGAAGCAGCTTCCTTTAAATCTCCGGATTTACTTAAAATTATCATATTACTATCATCGATAGCGGGATGTTTATCTTTAAAAAATATGAAGCCATTATTTTTCTCTGAATAATCAATACTAGTTTCATCAAAGAAAAAAAACGGGGTTTTAGGCGCATAGTGATGTTCTACCATTCCGCTTGTTATAACTTGTTTTTCACTCGTATTTTTTAATTCTGGGGTATAAGAAAGTTCCGCTGTTAAGTCCTCAAGAGAAATACTTCCTAAGCGATAAACAACAACTTTCTTTTCATGAAGGCCAATAATTGTTGATTCCAATCCATTTTCACAAGAGCCACCATCTAAAATATACGGAATCTTACCATTGAGATCTTTCATAACATGCTCTGCTTTTGTTGGACTTACCATTCCGTAAAGGTTTGCGCTAGGAGCAGCAAGTGGAAAATCTAATTCACTGAGAATAGCATTTAACAAGGGGTGATTTGGAACACGAACTGCTACCAATTCTTGATTTGCAGTTATTTCATTGGGTACAAGTTCACTTTTCTTCAAAAGAATTGATAAGGGTCCTGGCCAAAATTTATTGGCTAAATTTAAGAGCTCTTGTGGGAAATCAAGCACATAAGGATGAATTTTCTCACTACTTGCAAAATGAAGAATGAGGGGATTTGAATTCGGTCGATTTTTTGCTTCATAAATTTTCTTGACAGCTGCTGTATTGCATCCGTTTGCTGCAAGTCCATAGACAGTTTCCGTAGGAATAGCTACTAATTCTCCAGATTTTAATAAGTGAATGGCCTCTTGAATAGTTGTTCCAATTATTGTCTTCATCTCACCAATTTCTTTTTTGCAAATATACAGATTTGTTGCTCTTGTTTAGGAAGCACCTTTTTTTCTATTATCTTGCTTAGGTCAAATTTCAGTAGTATATTTGCCTTGTTTAAAACTATTCTAAATAAGATGAATTTAATTCTTGCAGATAGTAATGATTTAATTCGAATTGGTTTACGCGCAATTTTATCCACTGAACGAGCTATTACAATTGTTAGTGAAGCTCATAGTAGTGAAGAACTTCTTGCGCAAGTTAAATCATTTGATACTTCATTGGTCTTGATAGATTATACCTCAAATGGTTTTAATATCGATATTATACCAAAGGTTTTAAGTATAAATAAGCGAATTCGTTTTGTCGCGATTACTGCAGAACAAAGTCCTCAAACGCTTGTAGACGCTCTCCGATCTGGAATAAGCAGCTATATAAAAAAAGACTGCGATGTTAATGAGATTTTAATGGCAGTGAAAGAAACCGGAAATGGCAACAAATTTTTTTGTGGTCAGATTTTAGAAAGTATTCAGCGCGCAAATATTGATGTAAACGACTTAGATTTTGAATCTTTTTCATGTGAAGCTGTTGTTGTTTCAGAAAGGGAAAATGAAATAATTATCTTGATTGCTGAAGGCTTAACGAATGAACAAATAGCTATTCAGTTATTTTTAAGCAAGCATACTGTTAATACGCACCGAAAAAATATTATGGCAAAATTAGGTGTTAAGAACACTGCAGGAATTGTAATGTATGCAGTAAAAACAAATTTAGTTTCTCCGAATAAATTTCTATTTGCACCAGTGGCTTAGAGTCGGAGGATAAATTTCAAATTATATCTTCTAGAAGTTAAATAATTAGGAATTGAATAGTATTTACCTTCTACATCTTGAATCCATTGTTTTGATAAAACGTTGTTTATTCCAAGAAGATTAAAAATCTCAAACGAAATAACCGCTTCGGAAAAATTCTTATTCCAAAATGTTGTTTTTTTTGGGTTTTTAGCGATTAGAGCATAAGACATTCCAAGGTCTACTCTGAAATAGGATTTCATTCTCAAAGTATCTTTGTAACGCGAATGATCAGGCGGACCATAAGGAAGTCGAGAGCCAAATTGCATGCCCATTTGAACAGTAAAATTTTCAAGACCTGGCATTTGATCTTGGACTAAAGCGCCAAATGTGAAAAGTTGATCAGTTGGTCGTGGCACATAACCTGGATAAATTGTTGCACTGTCTACAACAAGTTGATCTTCGCTGTAACCAAAAATAATTCTTTCACCTGCTGCATTATAGTATTCTTTATACCAATCATTTTTTATATCTTCTTTGGTTGAAAGAAGTCCAAGTTTAAAGAATGTTTCTATTCCTTCCACAAATTCTCCGTGAAGATTAGCATCTATTCCATAAGCGTATGCCACAGCATTGTTTTCAGCAAAATAGCGGGTTCTTACATTGTCAATCTCATATGGATTAACATCCCATAGATATTTATAAAAAATCTCTGAAGTCAATTTAAATGGGACTTCTCTTCCCCACATATTGAAGAAAACATCAGTTCCTGCAACAAGATGCAATGATTTCTGGGATTTAACATTCAAGTTTAAGTTTCCATCAAAAGTTCTAAATTCTCTGTAAAATGGGGGTTGATAATAAAGTCCCGTGGCAAAACGATAACTTATGTTTCTTTTTGCAATTTTAGAGTCTTTAACCATGAAAGCAGTAGGAAAAAAAGTAAAAGAAATTCTTGGCGTGAAAAATAATTCTTGATTGACACTCGTATATCCTGCTCGGATTCCAAGTGCTAAAGCAAACTTACTTGAAGTCTCACGAATTATTTCTGAAAATCCTTGTTTTTCTTTTGATCCATTGACTTTTACTTTTTTAGTGATTTCAACCAGTTGATTTTTTTTTATCGTTGACCAAGATGAATTAAATTGTATAAATCCCGTAATTCTGTATGTCTGCAGTTGTAATTTTCCTTTTATAGTTTCAAATAATTCAAGTTTCGATTGATTTGTTTGTGGTAAACTATAACCTGCTGAATCAACCATTTTCCATTCACTTAAAACATCATTAAAAACATCTTTTTGAATTTGCGTTCCCCATTTCAGTATCTTACTGACATATTTACTGCGTTCATTATTTTTGAAACCTGCGATGAATTTATGTTCTCCAGAATGGTAAACACTAAGAATTGTTGCGTTTAATCTATTTCTCGCATGGTTTAAAAATGTACCAATTCCCAAAACTGCAATTGAATCTCCATAAGCTTCTTGAGATGGATCGGTTTCTAAGAGGTTGATATAATATTGACCTTGGATATCAAAATATTCTCTTTCATCAGAATTAAAAATTGAAGCATAAAAATCTAGTTTTGTCTTAGGGCTTGCCTGCCATTTGAGTGAAGCTCCTGCCATCATAGTTTGGAATCTTGTTTGTTCTTGCCCATCAAAATATATTCTAAAAGAATAAGCTTCATTGGCTGTTCCAAAATCAGTTTCTGAAGTTTGTGGGGTAAAACGAAAATTATTCGATGAATAATGACCAAGTACTGAAAAGATTAAGTTTTCATTGATATTATAATTGCAGAGAAATTGAGCGTCCATAAAGACCGGATTATAGGCTCCTTTAGTTGGTAAAGAATTTAAAAAATACCCGTTTGAACGATAGCGTGCGCCAACGAGATAATTAAACCGATGATTTACTTCCTGTTCAAGGTGTGATTCGACTCCTAATAAGGATAGCAATCCAGAAGTTTTAAATTTTTGTGGAGTTTTGTAGGTAATGTCTAAAACTGAACTTAAGCGATCACCATATTGTGCGTCAAAACCACCAGCTGAAAAACGAACATCTACTAAAGCTGAATGAATAAAACTCATGCCTTCTTGCTGTCCACTTCTTGTTAGAAATGGACGAAATACTTGAAATCCATTTACATAAACTAAATTTTCATCATAATTACCTCCACGAACATTATA